>JAAZNX010000111.1 GCA_012798025.1 Methanothrix sp.
GGATTGCCTCCTCATACCTGCCCAATCCTATGGCTAGGGCAAGGCCCTTGTTATGCCACGCTTCTGCATATTCTGGGTTTATCTTAATGGCTTCATCAAAGCAATCGATAGATTCATTGTACTTTTCTAGCCCGACGAGTGCAATGCCTTTAGCGACCCAGGCTTCTGAAAATCGTCGATCGATCTCGATGGCATTATCATAGTTATCTATCGCCTTTTCATAGGATCTATCTTCCAAAAATTCGTTGCCTTTGTCGAACCAATAAACAGCAGTGCTTTCCTGTCCATAAACCACCATACACTGAGGACAAAAAAGTATCAAAATAAGAACTAACCAGCACTCGATCGTTCTCTTCATACTTATTTGTTTGATGTCAATAAAGAAAAAACTTATGCAGCACTAGTAACCAATCCTGAAACTGTAGGGCCGCTTAGGTCCTGCCTGGAAGCTGTAATGTGGCTTTGGCCCTGCGCTGAAGCTATAAGCCGGCTTGAGCGCGGCAGTGAAAGAGTATCTCTTTTTCTGTGGAGGGATGATTATCAAAGCAGATTTACGACCAGGAACTGTAATGTGTAGCTGATTTCCAAATTTTGATACAACCAATGTGCCATATTTGACCTGTACGTTCTGAATGTACCAGTTATTTATCTGCGGATTCAAATAGACCTCTTTCGGTATATCATAAGGATTCGCAACGAGAATATATGCGATCCCATTGTAAAACAAACCGCGGGTTAAAACATCCATATCTGATGGTTGTAGATCATAATCTGCTCCGGTAAGGCCATCTACAGTTAACCGACCGTAACCGTCAACTTCAATCGGCGATGCCTCCCATAAAGAACGATACCGTCCCTCAGGAGAGGTCGCAGGATTTACTTCTTCTCTGGCCAAGGCCTTCACGGGATGGTTATAATCGGTTGAAGGTTCATCTTGTAACCTCGATGGTCGTACGATTATCAAACCTGATTGGAAGGCTGGGACTTTGATCTGAAGCAGATTCCAGACTTTTTCTACCTCTAAGTTGCCACTAACTTGGACGCTCTCGATATTCCAATCGCAGAGTTGCGGATTCACCAAGACCATTTTCTGCACACTATGAGGATTTGAAACTGATATATATGAGATGCCATTGTGGAACAAACCGCGGGTCTGAACGTCTGTGTTGGATGCTTGCAGGTTGTAGCTTATGCCCTCTGGGGGTTCGGTGATGCTGCCATGATCTTGCAAGGGTCTCTCTTCTATCAAAGATCCCTCTGATTGAGGCTCGATGAATGCATTGGCGGGGAAAAAAATGAGCAGGACAATGATAGTAAGCTTTCTGATAGCCACAGTAATTTTCATAGTACCACCTGAGTAAAGCATGCAATATATTCAATGCATCATAGATCCTGCATCATAGGTTTGTATATGTTGGGTTTGAGTTCTTCTGCGGTCTTCATACAAGTGTTGCACGTCTGTGGCAGTTCATCACAACAGGGACAGTGCTCTTTCCACGTGGCATCCGCATAACAATATTTATCACAAAAGGTACAGCAACACTTGACATGATGGCATTTTGCTCTGCACTTGTCGCAAATTCCGTCCATGAATTTGGGAGAATACTTATCACCGCGGTAAGGACAGTACTCCTCGCCCTTACACGTTCCTCCACATCGTTCACATAAGGAATCGCAGTGGTGCTCGCCACCACACATATCATAATTCACGATGCAGTTGATGCATTTCTCATAGCACTTATCGAAGCATTTCTCCTTTAGGTCACCCATCATTTCTTTGTCCGGTAATGTGGCTATTGTTGTTGCAGTGCACACTAACTCTACCACCATTATCAACAGCATAAGCAATGCCTTACTCAAATCCAACACCTCAAAAGCCAATTAAATTCATATTATCTTATATTGTATTTATTCTTTTCTATTTTTAATTAAAAATCAAAAGATATTTTTTTTGTCGTTGGTCTTCTAGAGTCTGCGTGCCTCATGCTTTTCTAAGCTAGCCTAGGAGATGATTATGATGGCAGTGGAAGCAAAAAGGAACTATGTTTAATCCTATCTCACAACAGTGCATGATTATATGAATAATCGCATTTCAATCGATATATCATTAAAGTATGATTAACTTGCAGGAGCGGAGAAGAGGGAGCGGATCTTCAGGCTGGTCTCGTTAACTTGCGCAGTTAACAGGAGTTGCGACGCCAGTTGCAACAGGATGAAAGCTGAGTCCTCCCTGTAAGGCAATAATTGGGATACGTACATTTGGTAAAATCCCATGAAACAATCACCCTGGGTCGTTGGTTGAAAGGCCATAGATGCCAGCGACCTTCATCGTGGGAGCCATCACGATTAAGCCCTCCAAAGCTTCCTTATTTTTCCACAAAAGCCCTCTTTACCAGCCCCCAACCCTTGTCAGTGGCATAGTGCTGCAAGACCTCCTGAACCATAACCATGAACTGCTCTTGACTGTAGTTGAGCTTTGCCGCCAGACGCTCCACCAATGGTTCAACGTTCTTGACTTCATCGCTATTGATGCTTCTTAGGACAACGGCCGCAAGCGCCATCAGCCTCAGGCCTTCAGGAATTTTATCTTTCTGCACCGCAAGCGCTCCAAGCTGGAAAAAGGCCCCCGCCTCGCCGGGCTTGTCGGCTAGCTCTTGATAGATACGCAAAGCTTCACAAAAATTCTTCACAGCCGCCTCTTTCTCTTTGCCTTGGGAATCTATCTGGCCGAGATTATGCAGGACCGCTGCCTCGCCCCTGCGCTCGCCAATCTCGCGCTTGAGCCGAAGAGCTTTTTGAAACTCCTCGCGCGCAAGCTGAAGATCTCCTCTCTCCATGTCGATGGCTGCTAGGTTGTATTGCGCCGTAGCAAAGCCAGCCATGTCGCCTGTCTGTTGCACCATCTCCAAGGCTTTAACGATCCTTGAGCGTGCAGTCTCGTAATCGCTGCGACGTAGGTCGAGCAGTGCCATGGTCTGCAAAGTCTCAGCTTGACCTCTTAAATCCCCAAGCGTTTCCTGGAGCTTTTGGGCCTTCTGCAGCGCTTCCAGAGCTTGTTCATTCCTGCCCTGCCGAAGATGGATCATCCCAAGGCCCAGGCTGGCAGCGGCATCGGGGCCCATTTCAAGGGCACGTCCGTACCATTCCTGAGCACTTCTGTAATCGCCCAGGCCAAGGTATCCTCGCGCGATCCAGCTCATGGTTTCAGCATGCCTCTCCAAGTTCAAAAGCTCCTGGTTTAGTCGTATCAACTGTGAGTGGTAGCCCCGCCTCTCCAGGTAGCTGCTGATGCGACCGCTCACAATCCTGGCAGCCTTCAGATCATCTGCAGCGATATAGTGGCCTCTCGCTTCAAGCATCAAATCCAGCCGGGAGAGTCCAATCTCTGCTGCTTTTCCCTCTTCAGCAAGAGCCCTCATGAAATCGCCTGCAGCTTTTTGAGCTGCACGGAGCTCCTCTGGCTTCAAGACTGCCAGAAGCTTGTCGCGAATGTATGAGGGCACAGCCCAGAGTTCCCCTGCCTGGTGTATCAGGTTAAGCTGCTTCCAGTCGCAGACAAATTCGAGGACCTCTTCTGCCTGTCTTCCGGAAACGGCAGTGAGAGCAGCGGGACTCACGGCGATGCCAAATACCGCAGCCATGCTGAGAGCAGAAAGCGATTTTGAACTCAGGAGAGCAGATGTCCTTTCCAGGACCTCCTCGCAATTTCCTATCCTGCCATCCATCCTCAAGGCCACTGTCATCTGAGCCAGGCATGCAGGGCTTCCGTCTGCAGAGAGGCAAAGCCTCTGGAGGTCCTCGTAGCGTATCTCGCCTCTGCGGTACCGCTCTGCCACGATCTCGTCCTGCAGCAGGTATTTTATAAACGCTGCATTGGAGAGGCCGGTCAAGGGCCACTCCCATGCTCGCTTTGACAGAGGCAGGACATCGGCACCAATAGATAGAGATGTGATGATCATCCTGCTTGTATTCAGATCCCTTTGCGCTTGCAGGTAAAACTCGGCCAAGTCTGGGTCCTTGATCTTGCCAGTTTTTTCATCAGGATCGAGCCCGTCCAATAGGATCAAAAACTTGCCATGGTTGAGCACATCGAGCATGCTTTTTTGCCGATCTGCTGCAGGCCTGCTGGAGTCCCTGAGCCTCTGAGCTGCCTCAACCTGTCCGCTTTTAGCCAAGAGGCTGATGAATGACTCCAGAAGCCGTGTCGCACTGAGAGGGTTATTTTGTGAGCTGTAGACTGGCAAGAGAGAATAGCCAAAAGATGACAGCCGCTTGGCGAGCATGGTTGCAAGAGTGCTCTTGCCCACGCCCCTTGGACCTGTGATGATCAGCGTGCGAGCCGTGCCCTCCAGCAAGGCTGAAGTGAGGCGCTGCAGATCCAATCTGCGGTCCACAAATCCATGCGCATGTCCCTCTGACAAACCCGGCAAGGGATGAAGAGCCTTTTTGATAATCCCATGAGCAACGGCGACATCCGACCGCTGCTGTGCGTCGAATATCATCTGCTGATCGCTGGCAGCAAAAAAAATTGGAATGGCGCAAATCTCGCACTCCCTGAAGCAAGCTGTTTGCATCTCACGGCGAGTAGCGCTCAGAGCATCATTCATCGATCGGCCTTTAGCTAGGGAACGGTACAAGGCAAAGGCGAAGCTCGTCTTGCCATTCCAGCACACTGCAAATGGAAGATACCTCACAAGAGCCTGGGAAAGCAGATAAAGAGACGAAGGCGCATCTGTCTGACGGCCGCCAAAGATTACGCATTGCGTTCCGCATCCATTCAGGGCATCTGCAAGCTCCTGGGGGGAGTGAGGGCTCAGCCTTGCTTTGCCATCCAGCATTGAAAAGAACGCCTGACCTCCTTTCACTGTTCCCTGAACCACGAGATGTATCAGATGAGGCCGGAAGGTCCTAGCCGTTTCTTTGAGCTCCTCAAGAGTTCCTTCATTGCATATCTGAAGCACCATATCCTGGCCTTCTGCAGCCTGAAGCATCCATTGCTCCTCCTGTTCATAGTCCAGAGGATCGCAGGCAACGAAGAGCACACGCAATGGTCCCGGCGCCATCTCTGCCTGGGATGCTGGAAGACCGTCGGCTGCTTTTGGCATGCGAATTATGCGAAATCTGTCATCGAATCCCACCACCAGGCCCGCAAGCCTGAGGTACTCCCACGGCAACTGGAGCACCTCAGGGATCTCTGAGGCAATGATCAGAGTTCCACCCTCTAAAATCTTGCCGCCAAAGTTCTGCCAGCCGGCTTCAAAGAAAATGTGAAATAGGCCGTCTCCCAGGATCGAAAGGTAATCCTGAGCCGCATTGCCCTTGCAGCCTTCGCTGAACATGGAGATATACTGGCCTGCAATCTCGCGAACCTGGCTGGACTCGACTGGGGTGAGCTTTTTCTCCACCAAGATCTCCTTCCCAGCCGCTATCTTAAACGCAAAGGTCCTCGATGCCGGACTTCCTGCCTCAGAAACTGAGATCACTATATTTTGACTCATTTGCCAAGCCTCCTTGTCGGCTCTGTAAGTTCGCAGTAGTCTTCTGGCTCAATATGCACCACCACGTCCAATACTCCCTCAATGGAGCTTTTGATAGCTTCTTCAACGTCCCCCGCCACTTTGTGGGCTGCCTCGATGGAAAGAGACGAGTCAACGCCGATGTGCAGGTCCACGAACATCTCACCTGGCATTCCACGAGTCCTGACGCGGTGGCAGTTGCACACCCCTTCAACAGACTCGGCCAGTTTCCTGATAACACCCTCTTCGATCAACGCCTTGTCCAGCAGTATCCTGGAGCTATCTTTTATAATTTCCAGCCCGGTTAGAATTATCAGCCCGGTTATCAACAGGGCTATGATCGGATCTGCCAGAGGATAGCCCATCTTGACTGCCACAAATCCCAAAATCAC
>JAAZNX010000074.1 GCA_012798025.1 Methanothrix sp.
GATCTTTGTATTTGTTTCCGTTGCCCCTGAATGCTTTTTCGGGATTTTCGGCCAGCTCTGCCTTCCATCGACAAGGAAGACTCGGATGGATGCCATATTCGCGGGCGATCTGAGCAAGTGGCTTGCCTGCCTCAAGTTCGGATAATACTGATATCTTGAAGTCCCGGTCGTAACGCCGCCTGGTCTTCTTCATGCACTTCCCTCCATGAGTTGGCATTGCTTAACTTTTTGTCCACTCGGAGGGGTTCACTCCACAGTCTCCTGCTATTTTACCATCCCCTGTATAGTCGATGTACGATATAATAGGAATAAAATCATAAGGGATGAAATCGTAGGAGGCAAATTGTGCTAGACATCTTGAGAAATAGACGCAGCATCCGAAGATACAAGGATAAAGAGATAGATCCTGAGATCGTCGATATGCTCAAAGAGGCGGCTTTGCGCTCTCCATCATCTCGCGGCATAAACCCCTGGAGATTTTTATTCATCACAGACCGAACCCTGCTAGAGACGCTCTCCCAAGCCAAAGAGAGCGGCTCGAGCTTTTTGAAAAACGCTAGGCTTGGGGTGGTTGTGTGCGCCAAAGGTGATGAATCAGATGTATGGGTAGAAGACTGCTCCATCGCTTCCATAATTTTGCAGCTAACAGGCCAAAGTCTCGGTCTTGGGTCTTGCTGGATTCAAATTAGGAACAGGATGCATAACGATGTTCAATCCTCCGAGGATTACATAAAGGACGTCCTCCATTTACCAGAAGGCATGAAGGTGGAGTCAATTATCGCCTTTGGGCATCCAGATGAGACGAAGGAACCCATCCCCAGAGAAGAGCTAGAATACGAGAAGATAATTTAAGCTGTTCAATTTTTTCAGAGCCAATTAGCTCCGCCCATTTTTGTCTGATCATATTCATTCAAGAGCTCTCTTCCCTTGTCTGTGGTCTCGTAAATTGTCTTTGGTCCAGATAGCTGCAGGAGCAGACCACTATCCAGTGGGATCTGGACGGCCCGAAGGTCGAATTTTTTTTTCGAAGGAAAAGATTTTATCAGTAGTTGTCCGTATACATTCTGGTTTAAACTGCAGGAGAATGAGGAATTTTGAGGCTTGCCTGGCCCCCACCTTGGCATCTGACGGCATCTGTCCTGGTCTCGATTTTAGCATTGGTCCTCGTTCACTTATCGCCAGAACAGGTCCAAGACTTCGGTGCGCCTCTGGGATTGATTTTAGCGATTTTCATACCGGGCTATCTTCTTGTCCTGGCTTTATTTCCCGCAGGCAGCGACCTGACTGGGAAAAGGCGGGCACTTCTCAGCTTTGGATTTGATGCTATATTGATTGTGCTCGTCTGCATGATCTTGATGCTCACCCCCAGAGGATTGCAGCCGGCGTCCTTGGCCACCATCCTCTCACTTCTGTCGTTATTCCTTTGCGCAGTAGCTCATGCGCGCTGGTCTGCACTGCCCCGCAGAAGGAGATTCGTCATCCTTTCAAATAGTGGCTTTCGAACTTCCAAGGCTCTTGCCCGCACTATAACGGGCAAGGGCAAGCATAGCGCCGTCCACTTTGCCCTTTTGGTGGTGGCAATCTTCGCCATCGCAGCCTTTGCCTATGCGATCAATATGTACCAGGGCACGCGCGAAGATGCTGGATCTACCGAGTTCCATGTCTCGCTATTGAGGGGGGATGATGCCTCCCTGAAAGCTGGCAGCTTGGTGACGGCCCAGGCCCAAATAATAAACCATGAGAATCGCGCAATCGACTATGCCATGTGGCTTGTTTTAAACGGCTCAACCGTGCTTCGCAAGAACCTTACCCTATCCCGAAATGAGACCTGGAAGGGTCCAGTTAGCTTTATTCTGAATGGACAGGCGGGCGAACATAGGCTGGATTTTTTGCTTTTTAAGGATTATGACTATTCAGCGCCGTCTCAAGAGGATCATCTCTGGATAAACCTGTCCGAAGATAAAAGCACGCAGAACACCTCTTCAGAAAAGAGTTCTCCTGTGGCAAATGAGCAAAGCGGCAAGGTCTCGGTCTTAAGTACAAGCAAGGGCAGCTCACAGGTAGATTACAAACCGTCAGGCGGCGGATCAGTTAGCGCATCCACAGGCAAGTCGCCAAAATCATCATCTAAAACTGCACAGGAGAGCAGGACGATACAGGAGACCGACTCTGCGCAAAGCAGATCTAACGAAGAAGTGGCCCAAGAGCAAAGCAGCATACTATCCTCCGAAGAGGTCACAAATCCTGCTACCGAATCGCTGAAGGAAAATCAAACCATAAATGGTTCAAATGCGAGCAAGACGTCTATATCTTTTACAACACGAGCTCTGGCCAACCAGACGGCATTATCTGCAGCCAACATCAGCTATCCAATGGAGAAGGAAATCAAGAATCTAAGCTCAAATTTGCCACCTTATCTTGTCGATTTTTATCCAGATGTACACAGTCCTCAGATAGAGGGCACCACTGTGCTCTGGACCGCCAACGCGTCTGACCCTGAAGGAGACCCGATATTCTACAGGTTCCTCCTGAACGGCATAGAGATGACCGATTGGTCGGCAGCCAATTCCTGGACCTGGAACACCTCCTCAGCCGCACCAGGAGACTACAAGATCGGCGTACTGGCCAGGGACGGCGAGCATGCGCCTGAAGGTTCATTCGACGATTCCATGAATGCCACCTTCACCCTCCTGCCTCAAAATCAGCCGCCTACCCTTTTAAACCTTATACCCGACAAGGCCAGCCCTCAGGAGCAAGGTGTAACCGTGTTCTGGAAGACAGATAGCTTGGATCCGGATGGAGATAGGGTCCAATATAAATTCTTGCTCGACGGCCGGGAAGTCCGCAGATGGTCCAAGTCAAATAGCTGGAGCTGGACCACTGCCGATCTGCCCGCAGGAGACTACAAGATCGGTGTCCTGGTCAGGGACGACGAGCATGCGCCTGAAGGTTCATTCGACGATTCCATGAATGTATCCTTCACTCTGAGAGCGCCCAATCAAAAGCCAGTTATCCAGGAGCTCAGGCCCGATGTGCCCAGCCCTCAGGAATCTGGCATTGGCATATCCTGGACGGCTGCGGCAAAAGACGCTGAAGGAGACCCGATATCCTACAGGTTCCTCCTGAACGGCATAGAGATGACCGATTGGTCAGCAGCCAATTCCTGGACCTGGAACACCTCCTCAGCCTCACCAGGAGACTACAAGATCGGCGTCTTGGCCAGGGATGACAAGCATGCGCCTGAAGGTTCATTCGAAGACTCTATGGAAGCCTCATTTGCGATCAAGGCATCTAATCGACCACCTGCTCTGCTAAGTCTTACGCCCGACAAGCCCAGTCCCCAGGTTAGGGGTACGACAGTTGTCTGGAAGGCAGATGCTTCAGACCCTGATGGAGATATTATCCTGTATCGATTCCTGGTCAACAATAAGGTCAGGAGTTTATGGTCCAAGTACGATAGCTGGAGCTGGTCCACCGCAAACATGCCCGATGGGAATTACCACGTCAGCGTCCAGATAAGAGACAGCAGGCATGCCGGAGAGGAGTCATTTGATGGATCTGTGGACCAGAGCTTTACCCTGATCTCAGAGATCGACCAGCAGATCGATCAAATCATGAAAAATAGAACGGGCTACATCCACTCGTAATGAGCCATGACCTCGGGCACAAGCTCGTAAAGCAGGCTGTTCTCGACATAACCGAAGAATAAACAGCTTTGGCATCCCATAACGATCTGCTTTCGTCTCTTTGCAGAGGAGGCCCATACATTTTCAAGGCCATCCGATACCTTGCCAAGCGGGCATTTATGAACGCGACAGTTCTCGATGGTGCCATCAGACGCTACATGCAAAATTATGTCGCTGGCATGGCACTTAAACCTGGGATTTAGTGACTTGATCATGGAAAGATAAGTCTTGGAGTTGATTATAGGTGCACCATTCCTCTTCAGCTCTATCAGACGGCTGACCGCTCTCTCATAGCAGGTTTGGTCCCTGATTCCAAGATCGTCCCAGACTTTTTCATTTATGCCTTTTGATTCGTGGAGCGGCTCGAACGATACCCAGACGCCTAGAGACTCGGCAAGGTGCACCAGATCCTCAAGCTCTTTCAGATTCTTGCCGCTTATAACGCAGTTAATGAGGATCTCATGCCCGGCTTTTTGAGCCTCCTTGATGCCATCCAGGACGTCCTGCAAATCGATGCCCCTCAACTCCCGGTAACTCTTGATCCCGTCGATGGAAACCGATAAGTAGTCCAGATCAGCAAGCTCTTTTGCCCTTTGACGGAGCAGGAGCCCATTTGTTATAAGTGAGGTGACAAGGCCTAAAGATTTCGCATGCCTGAGAATGTCCGGAAGATCCTTTCTGAGCAAGGGCTCAACCGTCCAGGCATTATAGACACCAATACCAAATGCCTGTGCTTCATCCAGCATTTTGAAGATCTCGGGCGTGCTCATATCCTTGCCCGGATGCCGCCAGTACTCGCAATAGCTGCAACTCAAATTACATCTGGCATTTATGCCATGCGAGAGCACGAACGGCCTTTTTTTCACCCTCATTTGCCAGAGTGCCATGATGGCCGTTTTGGGACAGAAGGATCTCATGCTGCAAACATCTCTTCGGCCTTGCTCATCTGCTTTGTGGGCAATAGGTCTCAACTTCACAGGTTTTTTTTTCAAGCGAAAAGACATTTTTCCATCGATGAACTTATATGTTATTCCATCTATATAATTTTTGAGCAGAGCTTCTGGCAGGTTGGAATAGATTGAAAACAGCCTGGTGAATCCTATGATCTCGAAGACTTCCTTCACAAAGGGCTGCAAGGATACCATTTTCATGTCTCCTCTTCTAGGTCCTCACCTTTTTTTAATGCGGCCAACAAACTCGTAGGCCGACGCCGCTGACGTGCTTTTGCGCCTCCAGGATCGAGCGCCATCTATGTCCTTTTCTGGTCTATCTGATTGTTCAGAACGCTTTCAATATCTGGGGAAATTGGTAGCATCGATTCGCCCTCATACAGCAGCAATTGGCACATTGTTGATGGCAGTTTGACTTATCTCCACGATCTCACATCTTGGATTCAGGCATCTCATCTTACTTATAATCTGTGTATGAAAATGAATTAATGAATTTATAATTTTTTTCAGTCGTAAAAGTTATAAACTTTAAAAAATATCATTCAATGTATGAAGGACATTGCAAGGTCTAAGATCACTTACTATAGCTGGGCTCGTGATAACTTAAGGGAAAATCATCCTAGGATATATGGAATGCTTCTGATCATAGCATTGCTGTCTTTAGCCGGCATGGCCGCATTTTTAGTATTCGATATCCTCTCCTTCGGACCAGACTCAACTCACAAAGGAACCTTAGTCTACTATCTTCAAAGTGCGACTGTGACTGGCAAGAGGTACGTGAATTCCCCAGAAAGCTCCTCCAATGCATTGATGGCGAGCTTATTTGTTATTGGCAAAAATCAAAGCCTAGAGGCCTCAAATAGCGTTAGAGAAGCGAATGGTTCAGCCCATTTGAATTCGAGCTCGAGTGTTAATATAAGCTTATCAAATTCATCTGCATCATCGTCGCGAACCGTTGCATCGTCCTCATCAAACCAAGCTTCAAAGGCTAATGCCGGCATAAGAGTCTCATCAGGCGGCGGCTCTCACAAGAGCAAGTCGAAAGTCGCTCGTCCGATAAACGTCAATAAAACATCTAGCAGCATCTTAACTGTAACTGATGCGTCCAATTCAACAAAGGAGGGCAATATAGTTCTTGTATTCAATTCAAAAGCCACAACCAATGAAGTTGATAGCGTTTCGACGAGAAGATTGAGCTTTAAAACAGAATCAGCTGCGCCGGCCGATAAACAGAATTCCGAGGAGCAGCGCAGTCCTGAAGTGACGGGCAGCGAGGCAAAGAAGAAGAGCATAACCTACTCATATACCAGCAGAGGCCAAACAGACCTGATAACCGCCAGAAATCAACAGATTGCCGATCGAAATAAACTCATTTCAGAATTGAAGAAAAATACTGCCACGTCGCGGGCGAATCAGGCGCCAAGGCAGCCCACCCGATAATTCTGTGGTGCATTGCAAGGAAGCGAAAAATGAAATATCCGTTAGATGAAATCGGATGTATCTATGAAGACTAGACTGAATGAGGAGATGGTCAAGGCCCTCTTCGCTTCCTGCTCGAAGGAATTTGACGTTCTTCTGGGCATATTCAAGTTGGCCATACATGACTGGGATCGTGTACAGTACGTTCTTGAGGGAAAGCCAAGCATAGGTGAAGAAGGATGGCATGTCATCTATGAACTATTCAAAAAGTTCAATGAAGAGCATCCAGGAGAGAGCGTGTTTCCAGGAGGGCTCTGGTTGAGCATGGGGTTTTCGATTGACAAGAGCCTGGAAGCATGGGAAGTGGATACCTCAGCGATGAAGTTTCTTTACAAATCAGCATCGTGTGATATTTCTGGAGGCAGCGTCGATGGAAAATATGAATGTGCTTGATCGTTTCAGCAGCATCATAGAAGACGATCTCAAGAAACAGTTAAAGAAGATGGTAAAAGATGGGGAGGGGTATCACCCCTTTGCTGGAGATGTACTCCGATCCTTAGAAGAATATCTGCTCAGACAGGGAAGAAGAATTGCCTCCAGCAGTACATTGATGGTTTACAACGGCTATACATCACAAATTGATGATCGAATAACGAGAGCAGGCTCAAGCATTGAGCTTTACAGACACAGCATACTTGCTCACGATGACATAGCAGATGCCGAAATGTTCAGGCGAGGTGGCAAAACTTTGCACAAGCTCTTTGAGGAGGGGTACGATGAGCATTTTGGTATAGGAACTGCGATATTTGCCGGCAACATGCTTTACTCATTCTCCTTGCAAACGATGCTGCAATCAGGCTTTGATGACGATAAGCTCAAAGACGTTGTTAATCTTCTGGCATCTGGTTATAAAGATGTAAATGAAAGCCAGATACTGGATCTGCTATTTGAATATAAAACGCCAACCGTTGAAGAATGGAGCGCTATGGCCAGCAAAAGGGCAGCATCCCTCTTCAGAGCTTCCATGCTAGCGGGAGCGATCCTGGCGTCGGCTCCAAAGAGAGATTTGACCCTTCTGGAGCACGCTTCAAGACACATAGGATACGCCTTCGACATTCAAGACGACATCATAGACACCTTTGCAGTTAAGGAGGAGTACGGCAGAGAGCCTGGCGGAGATCTATTAAAAAGAAAAAAGCCGCTGCATATTATACTAGCTATGCAAAAAGAACCGAGCATAGCATCTTTAATTGAAGGAGGCACCGATGTCGCTGAGGTGGACATATTGCGCATCAGGGAGCTCATAAGAGACTGCGGTGCATTGGATGAGGCAAAATCCATCTCCAGACAACACGGAAAAGAGGCAAAAGAGCTGATATCGCTGACAGAAATGGATCAAGGCACAAAGGGATCTCTTATTGCTCTTATAAATTATGTGGAGGAGAGCCTGGACTGGTACAGATGACTGCCTAATGTTTCACTGCCGTGGCATTTCCCTCCCCTGCGAACTCGCCCCCGGACCTCAGGATATATGTTCCCGATATGGTATTATTTACCATAAATAGATCGAGATCATACTGATCATTTTTCTGATTTGCATATTCCGGCGTAGCAGACTTCGTGGTCAAATGAAGTTCATTTCCTGTTACAGATCCGCTGGCTGTTACGGATTTCTTTGCGCCATCCCCCGTCAGTGTGCCATAACCCATGATTATGGCTCCGCCTGAGACCCATAGGGTCAGGTCGAGCGACCTGTCTGCTCGATCGTCGAATTTTATCGACCATTTGCCGCTCACATCCATTGTGGTATCTTCTTGCTGTTCCAGAGTCGATGGAGTTTGATTGGCACTTGTGCTGGCGGTTTGGTTGAGGGTCTGGTTTTGGCTGGTCGGCTTGACCAAAGGCACGGGTTTTGTTTTCGGCATATCCATGTTAGGACTTGAGATGCGGGGAGTTGGCATATCCATGTTCGGAACGCTCATGCTAGGAACTGCGATATCCCCAGGATCGACTGCATGAGCTTGTATCGATAAACATGAGAGCAATAAAGCCGATGACAGTATGCTCATCAATCTCATTGGATCGACCTCTCTTGTGGCTGTCTATGCCTCTTGTACCATGTCTATATATACTCCAAGGAGTCTGATTTTTAGGAGGGATAAGCCGTGACTTGGTATTGCAACCCATTACCCTTCCGACCCACGGCTTTATCCCAATTCTATGATGCCGCTTCATTTGTTCTTTCTGTATTTTAAATATAGTCCTATCGCAACCATCAAGGTCAAAAAGGAGACTGCATTGGAGACGATGAGAATCTCATCCTTGATGTGTATGCCGTAGAGCAGCCATAGGAAGATTCCCACGAAGAATTGAAGCAGCATGAATAGACTTACATCTGCTACCGATTCCGTCCGGTAGATCTTCAGAATCTGTGGCACAAAGCCGAACATGGTCAGAAGCGCAGCGCCTGAACCTACGAACTCCCACTGCATCTGTACTCGATTGCACCTGATGGTATATTAGGCTATTAGGATATCGGCTCAGCGTGCGAGAAAAAGATAAAAGGCCTAATCGAGCAGCACAAGGCAGAAGAGCTCTACTTTTTCTCTGCAATCTCCAAGAACCTTGGGCTTGTAGCCTGCGTTCTGCAGGGTCTTGAAGACATCTATGCCGCAGGCCTCCATAGAGGGGCGCATGATATCTTTGTGTCTGCATTTCACAGCATCCAGGTCGAAGACTGCCTGATCCTTCTTGAGCATCTCCTCTATGACACAGGCCTCACAGAGGGTGCAGGGCAGGGCACCCATGCCAAAGGCTTTGTAGTATCCAGCAAGGAAGGCCGTCCGCTCAAGCTCATATAAGGTTTTGTGCACTTTGGTGAGGGAATTCCAGAAGGCGTGGTGGATGTGCTTGGGCAGAAGCTTCTGGTCCGGCTTGGTCTCAAATCTGGCGAGAACTGCCTGGCGGTACGCCGAAAGGACGGCCCTAGTCTCCTGCGGCGTGGGAGAATAAGGCGGGCAGCAGAGGTGCTTTCCATAAGCCCTGCAACCATATTTGCACTTCAGACGCACCCAGTCGGCTACTACTATTACCTCCGTGGAGATGGGCTTGAGGTCTTCATGGACGGTCTTCAATTCCGAGAGGAGGCTATCAAGATCTTTGCTCATAATTATCCATGATATGTCTCCTGAAAATAAATATTTTAGGCTCCTCGCCGAAATCTTGTGGTTGAATTTCCGCATCAAGTTTCACAACAGATACGCAAAGTCGAAGAGAATTTGCAACTCCCAGAAAAAATAGCGATGAGCAAAAAAGTTGTGCGCGGCTAAACAGAGCCTAGATTA
>JAAZNX010000166.1 GCA_012798025.1 Methanothrix sp.
CAAAGTAGGAGTGATAAACTGATCCGTGACCACGTGAACCTCCTTGCCAGACTTGAGGCTGTTTATCAGCCATAGGGCGAAATTGACCTTGCCGCTGGCCGGTCGAGATCCGTATATCACGCAGGTCCTGGCAATGCAGCCGCGACAGAACTGCTCGCCAAGGAGCTTGCTGTAGCCATAATAGCTCAAGGGATTTGGGATGTCTTCTTCTCGATACATGCCGGCAAGGCCGTCGAAGACGTAATCCGTGGATATGTAGGTCAGAAAGGATCCGGCCTTGTTTGCAGCCATAGCTACGGCCCGCGTGCCCTCGACGTTCATCTTATAGGCCAGCTCCCTCTCGCGTTCGCACCTGTCCACATCTGTCAGAGCGGCGCTATGCACTATGACGTCAGGCCTCATTGTATCCACCAGATCCAAGATGCCAGCAGGGTCCAACAGGTCGAACTTGACGCCTCTCCCAAATTCTGGCTCATTGTGGGCATATCCGCTGAATACCTCGTGGCCCCTGGCCAGAGCGACCTGTGCGACCTTGCTGCCCATGAGCCCACTTCCTCCTGTTATGAATAGCCTCATAAATTCACCAGTTCAGCTTCCAGGGCATGGGATGTAGGATCTTATCATCCATGAGCGGCCTCCACCATCCATCATTTTGCAAATACCAGTCAACTGTCTTTTGAATCCCTTCGGCAAAGCTCCACTGAGGTCGCCAGCCCAATTCCCCTCTGATCTTCGAGGAGTCAAGGCTGTACCTGGCGTCGTGCCCAGGTCGATCGTCCACAAACTCTATCAGCTCCTCTCCTTTTCCAAGCATTTCAAGAATGGTTTTTGCGACCTGCAGGTTGGTCTTCTCCTCTCCTGCCGAAATGTTATAGATCTCGCCCTCAAGGCCTCTCAATAGCACCTGCTCTACGGCCCTGCAATGATCGATCACATAGATCCAGTCCCTCACATTCTGCCCTGTCCCATAGATTGGGATCTTCAAACCGGTCTTCGCCCTCAAGATGGTCTTAGGTATCAGCTTTTCCGGGAATTGATAGGGTCCGTAGTTGTTGGTGCATCTGGTGATCATGGCATGCAAACCATAGGTTCGAGCATAGGCAAGGACATAGACGTCTCCTGCTGCTTTGCTGGCAGAATATGGCGATGATGGTCGCAGAGTGCTCTCTTCAGAAAAAGAACCATCCAGAATGTCTCCGTAGACCTCGTCGGTGGAAATTTGCACGAATCTGGCGTCTGGATTGTGATTTCTCAAAGCCTCCAGAAGGTTGAATACACCAAAGACGTTGCTGTGCAGGAAGGAGTCAGGCCTTGAGATCGACCTGTCCACATGCGTTTCTGCAGCAAAGCTCACTATCGCATCCACGTCTTTGATCTGTTCTTTTATGAAAGCGGGATCTGCTATGTCGCCTTGCAGAAAGGAGTATCTCTCATTTTCGTTCAGATCAGCGAGGCTGTTTTCATTAGATCCATACCTGAGGGCGTCCACATTCATTATCATGCAGCCCTCATGCGCCTGCAGCATGAACCTGATGAAGTTGCTACCTATGAACCCAAGGCCGCCAGTTACAAGAATCTTCATAAAGTCCTCCAAGATCCAGGGATAAAGTAAACCTCGGCCACTGGGCCCATGAGGCTCAAGCTCCAACCTTGATTGTAAAAACGGCAAATCACATTATCACCTACATATATTTTGTGCATCGTGTGGCGGCATTCGATCTTAGGATGCCAACGCCCTCCATCTTTGCCGCATGTTGTCTTGAACCCCACTCCTCAGCGCTTCAATGCCCTCAAAAGGTCCTGCAGGCTAAGTGTATTGAGCAGATCCTTCTTCTCCAGCCAGCCGCGCCTTGCTACATTTAAGCCAAACTTCATGACCTTGAGCTGCTCTGGTTCGTGAGCATCGGAGTTTATGCTCATCTTCACTCCCATATCCTTCGCCATCCTGGCAAATACGTCGTTCAGATCCAGTCGTGTAGGATATGCATTGATCTCCATCGCAGTCCCGGTCCTTGCCGCCGCCTCAAGTATGGCATTCATGTCAACCTCATAAGGCTCACGCTGATTGATGATCCTGCCGGTGGGATGTCCTATGATATCTACGAACTCGTTTTCTATGGCAGAGATCAGCCTGCCAGTGATCTCTCTCTCCTTTTGTTGCTGACCCATGTGCACTGAGGCCACCACTACATCGCATCTTGCCAAAAGTTCGTTGGGATAGTCCAGTTTGCCGTCAGCCCTGATGTCCACCTCTGCGCCCACGAGAACTGTTAAGCCCTCTAGCGCCTCATTGACAGCCGCTATGGCTCCGATCTTCTCTTCCAGCTTCTCGGGTGCCAGGCCTCCTGCAATGCCGACTGAGGGCGAATGGTCGCAAATAGCCAGATACTCGTATCCGAGGGCCTGAGCGGCTTGGGCCATCTCCAGGATGGATGCCCTGCCATCAGACCAGTCGCTATGCACGTGCAGGTCCCCGCGAATATCCGTTAGCGAAACAAGCTCAGGCAGCCTGCCCTGCCTTGCAGCCTCGATCTCGCCCCTGTCCTCCCTCATCTCCGGAGGAATGTACTGTAGTCCTAGGTGAGCATAAAGATCCTCCTCCCGGTCGAAGAAAAGGTCCTGGCCGTCGGAGAGACGCTTAAGCGAGTACTCGCTCAGGGAATAGCCGCGATCAAGGGCCAACTGGCGCAGCAGTACGTTGTGCTCTTTTGAGCCGGTAAAATACTGAAGCACTGTGCCGTAGGATCTATGCTCCACGATTCGTAGATCTACCTGAATTGTCTCTTGCACGATAACACTGGCTTTGGTAGGACCCCTGCTCAGTACCTCCTCTACCATTGGCATGCGCACAAATGCGGCCACTATCTCCTCGGGCCTTGGAGCAGTGGCCAGGATATCTATGTCGCCCACAGTCTCCTTGCCACGACGGTAACTGCCAGCTGCAGTGATATGCTCCAGTCCTTCCAAACTTTTCAGATATGCCATGACTTCGGATACCACTGGCTCAGCAGTGCTGTAGAGAATGCGTGCGCTTCGCTTCCTGTACCTCTCTATGGATTTGAGTATGTTCTTCTCACTGGTAGGCCCCATCCTTGGGAGACGACGGATGCGGTGCTCCCTCGCAGCCTTCTCCAGCTCATCTAGGTTTGTGATGTTCAGCTTCTCGTGGAGCATGAAGATGGTCTTGGGGCCAAGGCCAGAGATCTTTAGAAGCTCTGCCAGGCCAGCAGGCGTCTTCTTTAAGAGATCCTGGTGAGCCTGGATCTGCCCGGTGCGAAGATACTCCTCGACCTTCTCTGAGATGGCCTTCCCCACGCCTGGAATGGCCTGCAAGCGCTGCTCTTCGCAGAGCTGTTCGATGTCCTCCTTCAATGATTCAATAGCTCGAGCTGCCTTGCTGTAAGCTATGATCTTGAAGCGGTTCTCGGCATGCAGCTCCAGCAGCTCTGCCATCTCGTAAAGAACGCCTGCGACCTCGCGATTCTTGACGGTGCCTTTCACAAAAAAAGAAAATAATCTTGGTAGTATAAATATATGGCTTAGGCCCAAGCTCTGGCGCCCTTCAGATCAGCTCATCGATGTGCTTCATCTCAGAAACATCTGTCAGGTCGCTGATGGACTCGTGTTCTATCTCGATTTTGCACTCCCTGGCCGCAGCCACAAGGTTCGTGCCTCCCACAAGGGAGATGCCGATGTGGTCCCGTTCCACAGAGACGCCAAGGACGTTCATGTTGGGCTCGCCAAGCTCCAGCACTCCAGTGAACTCCGATGTCGTAAGAAGATCGAGGACCTCTTCGATCCTGTCCCTGGCGAGCATCGGAGCCTCATGAAGGTTGCCCAGGATGCGGCCATTTCCCGTTCGCATCATGCTCATGATGTCCGTCAGTCCCTGAGCAGTCAGGACATCGATGGGATCAATGGTCGTGGCCCAATACATCAACATATCCGTGAACCGAATCGGCTCCCGTGCCACAACGTCGACCAAGCCTCCACCTTTGGGACGCACAGGTATGCCATTTTTTAGCAAAACGCCACAAATGGTCAGGCTACAGACTGTCTTGATCCTGATCGATCCTCTCTCTTCTTCCAGCTTGATCATGGGAGAGACCGAAAGGCCGCTTTGTATGGCATCGTAGAAAACAGCGAGCGTCTCTGCAATGTCTTCCTTCTTTACGAGGGATGTGTTGGTAATTATTTTGCCTTTCATCTGAGGCGCATCGAAGCTCACCTGCTGCATGAGGTTCTCAATCTTGGCTAATGTGAAGACCAAGGGTTGTGTGGACTTCACGCTACATCACATCCACGCAGAGATCAGGCGTAAATGATGACGTTTCTGAAATGCAGCTCCCCCATCGCCGCCCAAATCCCTCTGCAAACTATCCAGCTCCGCCTACTGTCGCCTTTGCGACCAGAAGATGTGGCGATCCGTCGCTTACCGGAACGAGCTGTCCAGCCTTGCCGCAGCGGCCACTGTTGTACAGCAGATCATCTCCAACAGCTTTAACGTGCATCAAAGTCTCCAGGATCTTGCCGGAGAGCGAGACGTCTCTGAGCAATTTCGTCTTCTCGCCACTTTCCACCAGGTAGCCGCGCTTGGCATTGAACTGGAACACGCCCTCGCCGGTGCTCACCTGTCCTCCGCGACTTCCTGCTAGATAGACTCCGTCTCGCAGCTCCTCTAGTATCTCCTCGAGCGTCCAGTCTCCATTGGCGATGTAGGTGTTGCTCATGCGTACAACCGGCCGATCGGTGCCCTCTGCGCGAGCGTTTCGTGGCACACCACCAAGGCGCGCCGCTGTTTCGCGTGAGTTGAGGTACGATCTCAAGACGCCCTCCTCCACCAGAACAGTCTCTTGAGATTGACTTCCCTCGTCGTCAAAGGGATAATAGCCGTTGAGCATCAGCCCAGGGTCGTCCTTGACGGTGACAAGTTCAGAGCCGATGCGTTCCCCTAGCTTTCCTTCCAGGCAGGAGTCGCCCTCTAAAATGATATCCCCTTCGGTGGCATGGCCCACAGCTTCATGGACAAATACCCCGGCCAGCTCCTGATCGAGCACTACGGGGTATGTCCCTCCCTTTGGTGTTTGCGCATCCAAGAGAGCTACTGCGTTTTTCCCAACCTCCCTGGCCAGGGTCGTGGGATCTTCCCTGTCGAATAGCTCCAGCCCACCTACGCCTGCCCTGCCAACGCCATCTGTCTGATATATTCCGTCTCTGTGGGCCACCGCACTGATCATGAATCCCATGCGGGTTATCTTTGACTCCAGATCCAGGCCCTCAGAGCTGCGGTAGTGTGTGCATAGGTCCATCTCGGAGTAGACTGCCTGCGTTGAGGAGACGCCCTTGACTTTAGCCGCGTCCTCGATCTCTCGCAAAATGGCCACCTTCTCTTCCAACGAGATATCTTTGGGGTCCTTCTTGACAGGCACACGCGTGCTCCTTCCTGCAGGTGCTGCTGCAAGCTGCAAGTCCTCGCGTCGGTCGATCTTCCTGGCGATTCGCTTCGCTAAAGCGATCTTATCCTCAAGGCCGTTTATGCTGTCGGAGGTCACAAAACCCCATGCGCCGCCTGCCAGGGCACGCACAGCCACGCCCTGGAATGGGGTTTCTGCGATCTCTTCCAGCTTGCCGTTGTCCAGAACTATCCTCGTTCTGCTGCCACTCAGGATACGGATGTCGTAAAAATCCGACATCGAATGATCAGATGCTCCTGCTGGGGTTGTGTATGGACTCGGGCAGGACGATGCCAATTTTTGCATCTGAAGCGAATTTCTTGAGCTTCTCAATCAATCTTGTTCTCTGGCTGCCCATTGCGTACTCGAAGACCTCCCCGATGGTGGAAACGGGTATGATCTCGATCTTGCCCTTGATGCTCTCGTCTATCAGCACATCGCCTACATTCGACTTGGGGATGAGCACAGTCTTGATGCCTGCCTGTGCTGCAGCCTCGATCTTCTGCGTGACTCCGCCTACAGGCATTACATCTCCGCGAACGGACAGGGAACCGGTCATAGCTACAGTCTGCTTCACAGGCACTCCTTCAAGTGCAGAGATGACTGCAGTGGCGATGGAGATTGAGGCGCTGTCACCCTCAACCCCTTCGTAGGTACCTATGAACTGAATGTGTACATCTTTCTTGGTGATGTCCTCGCCCAGGAATTTCTTGATGAGCACCGATACGTTTGTGACCGCCTCCTTGGCGATCTCCTGCAGCTTTCCTGTGGCTATGATCTTGCCCTCTTCCTTGGACTGGGCTGGAGTGACCTCGGCCATGATCGGCAGAACGATTCCAGAATCGCCCATGACCGCAAGGCCGTTGACCCTTCCAATTTCGTCGCCTGAAGAATGGAACATGCTGTAATCCTTGCGCCTCTCCATATACCTGTCTGCAAGCTGCTGTTCTACGGATCGAGCCATCTTCTTTGCCTGCAGGACGTGCTTTGCGTCGGTCAGGCTTGCGCCTTCCGCACGCGCCACATCGCCTGCCACCCTTATCAAACCACCTAGATCGCGAAGCATGAGGGTTAGATGCCCCTTCCTGCCGGACCGCCTCTTGGCCTCTCGCATAACCTCGGCCACGGCATCTCTGGTGAAGTGTGGTATCTTGCCGTCTCTCACGATCTCCTGGGCCACGAATCGTATGAGCTTGTTCCTGTTCTCCAGGGTGTCGTCCATGGTGTCCCTCATGTAGACCTCATAGCCATAGCCCTTGATACGCGAGCGCAAGGCGGGATGCATCCCCTGCATGGCATCCAGGTTTCCGGCGGCGATCATGATGAAGTTGCAGGGCACGGGCTCTGTCCTCACCAGTGCTCCTGAGCTGCGCTCGCTCTGTCCAGTGATGGGATACTCACCCTCCTGCAACGCAGTGAGCAGGCTTTGCTGCGATTCCAAGCGCAATGTGTTAACCTCATCTATGAATAGAACGCCCTTGTGGGCCTTATGGATGGAGCCACATTCAACTCGTTCGTGCGAAGGTGTCTCCAGACCGCCTGACTGAAATGGGTCATGCCGGACATCGCCCAGGAGTGCTCCGGCGTGAGCGCCAGTGGCATCGACGTATGGTGCCTTTTTCTTGTTGTTGTTGTCGACCAGAAGCTTAGGCACCATGGCATCCTCTTTGGGAAGCATGTAGCGCAAAGACAGGAAGATGAGCGCTGCTGCAATGACGCCGAACAGGAGCTGGCCTGTGTAATATGCGTACACGATCAAGGCCATCACTATGAGCATCAAGAACATGTTCCGCGTCTGGACCTTCTTTCTGGCCTCCATCTTCTGGGCGTCTACGATCTGCTTGCCCCTGCCCGCTGGCACCACTCTGATGCGAGGGGTGTTGTTGTCCTCGGGATTGGCATATACCAAGACATCCTGCAGCTCTTCCACCGGCAACAGCTCGCTCATGGCCTTGCCGAGCATGGACTTTCCAGTTCCCGGCGATCCGATGAGCATGACGTGACGCCTCTGGTGAGCCGCCTTCTTGATCACTTCCACTGCCTCGTCCTGGCCGATGACCTGATCTATGAGACTCTCAGGCACTGCAATGCTGCTTGTATCCTTAAAATCAATATCACCAAGCAGCTCGTTCGACTCGTCTTCTGAAGTCAATTTTTCGGCCCTCAAATCATCGTTTGATTCTTCTGGCCTATATATCTGGTGCTTTGAATCCATCTCTCTATCCTTCGAGTTGATTACACCTCGAAATCTTTTATCATTTGCATGTATTCATCCATCATTTCTTTTGATAGATGGGGCTTGATGCGTAAGCTAGCCTTTTGGAAATGCTCTTTTGTAACTGTGATCTTGTCAATTATCAGCTCTTCTTTGCTCATGCCTGGCCGGATATGCTGGCGCAAAGCCAGCATCCCAGCCTCTCGACAGAGCATCTCTAGATCTGCGCCGCTGTAGTCCTCAGTCAGGCCCGCTAGCCATTCCACAGAGATGCCCGGCGCGGCCATTCTTGAGAGGTGTATCTCAAGTATCTTCTGGCGTGCGACCTTATCTGGCATGGGAATATAAATCAAACGATCGAATCTACCAGGACGCAGCAACGACCTGTCCAGCAGGTCAGGTCGGTTGGTTGCAGCCACGACTATCACATCCTTAAGCTCTACAAGGCCGTCCAGTTCAGTTAAGAACTGACTGACCACGCGCTCTGTGACATGCGTCTCTGTTCCAGACCCCCTGGCAGGAACCACTGAGTCGATCTCATCGAAGAAGACCAGAGCTGGTGCTGCCTGTCGAGCCTTGCGAAAAACTTCACGCACAGCTCTCTCCGATTCTCCAACCCATTTGCTGAGCAGCTCAGGGCCTTTGACGCTGATGAAGTTCACTTTGCTCTCGGTTGCAAGAGCCCTCACCAGCAACGTTTTCCCTGTGCCAGGCAGGCCGTAGAGCAGCAGGCCTCTGGGCGGTCGAACGCCAACGCACTCAAAAGCCTCAGGATATCTCAAAGGCCACTCCACAGACTCGATGAGCGATTGCTTTGCCTCATCGAGCCCTCCGACTTCGTCCCAGTGAACCTCTGCCACCTCAACGAATACCTCTCTCATGGCTGAAGGTTCAATCTTCTTTAGAGCCGCACGGAAATCTTCTTTTGTTACTTTTAGATTCTCCAGCACCTCTGTTGGTATGTCTTCTTTGACATCCAGGTCGGGCAGCGCCCTCTCCAGAGTGCGCATGGCCGCCTCTTTGCAAAGCGCATAAAGATCTGCTCCCACAAAGCCGTGCGTCGCATCTGCAATCTCTTTTAGATCGAGATTCTCGTCGAGTGGCATGCCTCTGGTATGAACATAAAGAATCTCAAGTCTGCCGTTCTTGCTCGGAATGCCTATCTCGATCTCCCGGTCAAATCTTCCGCCACGTCGGATGGCAGGATCCAGGGCATTGGGCCTGTTTGTGGCAGCGATTACTATTACCTCTCCTCTGGAGGACAATCCATCCATAAGGGCCAAGAGCTGGGCCACCACACGCCTCTCCAGGTCGCCGGAGACCTCCTCACGCTTGGGCGCAATGGAGTCGATCTCATCGATGAATATGATGGACGGAGCCCCTTTTTGAGCCTCTTCGAAGATCTGACGCAGCCTCTGCTCACTCTCTCCGTAAAATTTTGAGACTATCTCCGGCCCTGAGATGGAGACGAAGTTGGCATCGGTCTCGCAAGCCACAGCTCTGGCAATGAGCGTCTTGCCAGTTCCAGGAGGGCCGTGCAGCAAAACTCCCCGCGGTGGATTGATGCCCAGCTTCGAGAAGAGTTCAGGATGCCTTAATGGGACCTCGATTATCTCCCGAATCTCTCTGATCTCTCTGGCGAGGCCTCCGATATCTTCGTAGGATATATCACGCACGTGCAGTGCCAGCTCCTCCAGCGTCTCCCTGGTGATGCTGATGATGGTCTCATGGGTCACAAGCACTGGTCCCACAGGCAGTGTGCTGACCACTGCCAGGTTGAGGCTGTTGTTGATCATCTCGACGCGGAGCATCTCGCCCTTTACCACTGCCCTTCCTTCCAGCATACGTAGCAGATACTGCGGCCCGCCCATGAGCCGGATCTGGCGTGTAGGGGCTAGCACTATCTTTCTAGCAGGCCGCGCTTCAGCTCTTGAGACCTGGACCTTGTTGTCGATTCCAACGCCCAGGTTCGCCCTTGTGTTTCCATCGATCCTTATGAAGTCCTGTGGGTCTTCGGGATTTCCCGGCCAGACGATCGCGTAGACCTTATCCTTCCCTCTGATCTCCACTACGCCTCCATTTTCAAGTCCCAGACGGGCCATGGCGCTGGATCCGATCCTCGCTATGCCTTTTCCTGCGTCTTTATGATAGGCCTCAGCAACTCTGAGCTGTTCGGTATGATCCGTCTGTATAGTCAGATGCTCCATTCCCTACCTCTCAGGTGTACAGCACCTCGTTCGCTCAGCCTCTTGAGCCTGTCCTCAACAACGATCTCAGGCACTTGCAGCCTCATGGCCAGATCAGATGCCTTTGCTCCACCAGAAAGCAGGGCCATTAAAATTTCTGACTCAAATTGATCTCGAGCACAGCCTTGGGCGGCTCCGGCTGCAAGCTGCTTGACCTTCATCTCCTTGGACTCGATCTCATCCAGAAGCTGGCGGGTTTCGCGGCGCCTCTCTTCAAGTGCACATAGCTCCTCTCGGAGTCGCTTCATGTTCTCCAACATGCTTTGGTCCACGCCCTGAGCCGTGTCGATGATCTCATCGCGGGGTGCGTCTTCAGATCGATATGCTCTAACGCCGTAAGAATGAGGCGAGACTGCGACCTCCAACACTGTCTTCCGGGCGATGCGGAAGTACTTTCTTCGTCCCTGTTTTTGATAACACTCGACAAGCCCAGCTCTTTCCAGCATCTCCAGATGATCGATGATGGCCTTCGGCCCCACATCCAGACGCTTGGCCATCTCATTGAAGTAAAAAGGTCGGAAGGAGAGTAGCTGAAGAATCCTCCTTCTATTCTCGTTTCCCAGTATATCCAGAAGCTCAATGGGGTCCAAGATCATCACTCGACAATCGCCTGATGAACTTCAAGTTAGTAACGATAGGTTAAATAAATCTTGCGCTAGCCTGTCCAGCTATCTGATGCTGAGCACCAGGCAGAATGATACCACACCGACTATTATGAGTATCCCGCTCACCAATCTTGCGTGGCCCACCCTCCAGCGTGCCAGTGTGAATTTAGCGCTGATCAGAACGTGTACCAGGAAGAAGAATACCAGGTAGATGTCAAGATGGGTGTGCATGTAAGTTGCTTGACGCAGAGGTAGGATGATCCTGTTCGTCCAGGCATATCCAGAGATCAGGAAGATGATCATGAAGATGAGGAGCATCCAGGCGCAAATGCGGTTGATCTTGACGAGGAGGCGACCAAAATTCAAAGGCGATTTGTGCATTGAAATTGAATAAAAAAAGTTATCTACCCTACGGTTATCTCTTTTTTCGCAGACCACAGTCCGTGCAAATTGCAGTACTCTAAGGCGTGAATCACTCCGCTTTTCGCAATCTTCACCTTAATTATCGCCTCAGGCTCAGAGATCTCCGGTGTTATGTCTATTCTGGAGATCAGTATCGGGTTGAAGGGCCTCCCTTCTTCATAGAAGTAGACTTCAATCCATCTTATGGAGTGTTCCAGCTTATTTGGATGAGGCCCTACAGATACCTTCAATTCAAAAGCTTCGTTGGCCTTGACAGACCTCGGAGCTTCGATCTTTGGAGTGTGGCTCTCCCTTTTGCCCACGGCTTCTCCTGCCGCCAAGTCATAGGTCGAGATGATCTCCCCTAAATTTTTGATCGCATCAGCCATGGTAATCATCATTATCGTAATGCTCTCTTAATATAAGACCTTTTTTTCAGGAGACTTTTTTTAGGGCCGGGACCGGGATTCGAACCCAGCTCGAGGGATCCACAGTCCCTCAGGATAACCACTACCCTATCCCGGCGCGCCAGGATCTGCATTCACTTCAAAGAGATAAAACTTTCCCCGGCATAGGCTTTCTTGGCGGTGTCCACTACCAGCGAGACCAAATCCTGCAGGCGGTTTACATAATAAACTTTGCCAAGAGTAGCTAGCGAATCCTCTACGTGTTTGTCCCTGTAGGCCTGGTCGATGCAAAAGAGCACGAACTCTCCAATTTCCGAGGCCTTCTTGAGGTCCTCCCATTCCTGGTAGAGGTTCTGGATGTGAGTGTCAGTGATGCAGAGTATCAGGCATCCAGGGCGTGATCTCGCCAGCTTTAGCACGGCAGCTCCTGGGATATGAGTTCTCGTGCAAAAATACTCTACAAGGACGTTCTCCACGGCGTTCAAATCCCGCGTCCAGGGTGCAGTAATGTATTTTTCGCTGAAGTTTATGGCAGCGATCTCTGCTCCCCGCGAATGGGCGAACTGGCAGGCCTTGAAGGCCGCAAGGGTCGCCTTATGGGTCTTCGTTCCCAATGA
Source organism: Methanothrix sp. (assembly GCA_012798025.1). Classification (GTDB taxonomy): domain Archaea; phylum Halobacteriota; class Methanosarcinia; order Methanotrichales; family Methanotrichaceae; genus Methanothrix. The sequence goes on from JAAZNX010000166.1 coordinate 11,946, forward strand.
ATGCCCCTCCATGGAACGGCTGCTATCCAGCACCACGAGCAGGTCTGGAACGCTTCCCTGCCCAGGAGCCATCCTTCCAGTCTCTCGCGCCCTCTTGTAGGTGGTGACTCCTGGAACCAGCCAGGGGCTCATGCTCAGAGAATAGGCGATATCCAGCTCGCTGCATGGGTCGCAAAGGCGCCACCTCGCAGGGCTCGATGGATAAGATTCGGTGCGGGAGCTTCCTGGAAGTCGGATCTGTATGGAGTAGCTCTGGTCGCGATACCAGCGTTTAAGATCGCCATGCAGGCCTAATGCGAAGAGCGCCTTTTGGTATTCCCCTGGCTCCAGCTTCGAGGCAAAGGCCAAGGGCGTGCCACGAGCGCTGCCGTTCAGAATCTCCACAGACCTGATTGCTCCCCTGCCCAGCAGGCCGGGCATAAAGGGCTCAAGAATGCGAGCCATCTCCTGGCACTGTCTGTGCCATAGGCTCTTATCCCTGATTCCCGGGGAAAAGATCTGCACGAGCAGGTCGACTTCCGGTCGCTGGCAGCGGGGAAGGGCAGCACCCCAGTACTCTCCCAGAAAGCCCATGACCAACCTATCCATGGGCATGAGCTCCTGTCTGGCCAGTGCCTTCCAGCCCATCAACACCTTCTCCTCATCCTCTGAGCTTCTCTCCAGGCGGAAGGAGTCCACAACGATGTCAGAGAATATGTTGACCATGTCGCGTGCCCTGGCATGATCTTTCAGCCCTTTACATGCTGCCAGAGAGAGAAGGCCTGCGGTCTCAAGAGAGCGCGGGCAAAAGATGTAGTGTACGATAAGGTGATCGAAGAGGTTCTCCAGATATAAGGGGCCCTGGCTCAAAAGATCCCGATTCAGGTTTATGCGATAGTTCTGGAATAAAAAATCGTCTGTGCCAGCCCCTGCTGCCTCGCGTGGCACGGGAAGCTGCGGCCAGTGCCAGTTCTTACGCGACTTATGCCAGACGCTGGGCCAGTTCCATGACACCATCTTCAGTCTCCGGGCCAAAGCTTCCTGCCTGGATGATGCCGCCCTTCCTGCGCCATCCTGCCCTCTTTCCAGTGCGACCGCGAACCATGATCTTGCCCCCGCTCATGAGAATTCCCAGGTATTCGCCAGCATCTCCTCCAATGCGCAGGCTGCCTCCGTGCATCAGCCACCCTGCACGCGCGCCGCAGTCTCCTCGCACGACTATCCTTCCTCCATGATTGCCCAGGCCAGCGAAGTTTCCGGCTGAGCCCAGCACCACACCAAAGCCTCCGAGCATGTTTCTGAAGGCGTAATCCTCGCAACTTTGCGTGACAATTCCGCCTCCTGACATCTCCTGGCCAAGATGGTCTCCTGCTGGGCCACGAATAAAGATCCTTCCTCCACTCATCCGCTCGCCCACATGGTCTTTTGCTGCCTGCAAAATAATGGTTCCACGACGCAGTTCAAGCCCGGCATAATTGCAAGAGGCAAGCTTCAGGGGTCCAGCACTTCGTTCGGCGACGATGCTGCTCAAGTAACCCCAAAGTAGCTGATGCCTCCCTGAAGGCTCAGTCGAGATGAGCTTGGAGAGGAGAGCGTCATCGCTGGGCACCAGCGCCTCCATCTCGGCACGCGTGGGCTTGTCTCCGACCAGATCGGCCAGATCCTCCAGGCTGAAGATCATCCTGCCCCTTCGTGTCTCCAGTTTTTTTGATCGTGCAGCTCCATGATAGGCCTCGTCCATGAAGCGCGTCAGTTTCATTGCATCCGCTCCAGCGCGGGAATGAAGTCAAGCCTTGCGATGGGATCGTCGTAGGTGGAGAGTTCTCGCAGGGCTACTGCCAGGGCAATCTCTCCATCAACGGCCCGAGAGAAGAGCAGGTTCATCTCGCCCCTCTCGTTTAAGGTGCGGTTTATGCTCTTTTCCACCAGTTCCGCAACAAAGGAGAGCTTTCTTGCACCATAGTAAGGTGGCCGATCGAGCAAATAGCTTGAAGGCGCCACACGATGCCAGATCACATAAGGCGCCACTGCCCTCAGCACCTCCAGGTCTGCATCCCGATTCAAGAGAAAGGCGATGGCCTTGCAAAAGGCTCTCAGGTCTTGCCGAACGCGGTCTGACAAGCCCTCATCCACCTGCCAGCACAGGACCTCGGGATTGTTGAAGTAGTGGCAGTCATGACAGAGGCCCTTGCTCGGCTTTGTGCCGGATAGCTGGGTCTTGTCGAAGCCCGGGGCGCGCTCGCAGAGGGTGAAATCGCGTAGCAGACACAGGATGGCCAGCTCCACCTTGGCTGAAAGTTCAACACGCGATACGAGGCCGGGCAGGGCATCGAATTCCTGGGGCGAGAAACGCGGCAGCTCCTCTGCCAGATCGTAAACCTCGCGCTCACGCTCTGCCAGGGCAATGCCAGCCAGGAAGTCGGGCTGCGCAGCGGGCACAGAGGCGGAGATACGGTCGAGTAGAGCTCCATCAAGTGGGTAGGTGGCTGAGAATTCTGGGTTCATGGTCGCGAAGTAGCAGGTGTCTCCGGGTTCTAGAACCTGTCCAGCATAGCTCAGCTTCCGCTTTTGAATTATCTCCAAAAACAAGTTCTGCTTACCGCTAGGAAAGCGGTTGATCTCGTTTATGAGCTTCCACCGGGACCTGGCCCATGGGGTCCAGAGCATATCAATTGCTCCGTCATTTCGGCTCCACTGCCTGGGATCGAGAAACCCTATGATCTTCTCCTCAGTCTGCTCAGGATGGCCGGTTACCATCAGGTCCTCCACAGCTCCTAGAGAAAGGGAAAGAAAGGACGAGCCCAGCAAATTGACAAGAGTTGTCTTATTGGCGCCCATGCCTCCGTAGAGGAGCACAGCGCGGTTGCGAAGGCAACCATTGGCAAGGAGAAAGAAGAGCTGGGGGTTGACCCTTTCATCTCCGACGACGAGGTCCTTCCTGCCCACATGCAGTCTGAGCTCCTCCAGAGATTCGATCAGTGCTTCGATCTTCTTGCGGGGATCTGGCATAAAAAGGATGGCTCATTTGCGATATTTAAAGCAAACGAACTGATTGGAGGGGAGCAAAAGTCGATTGCGTAGGAGGGATTGAATAGTTCGACCTTTGCTTGAGATGAGTACGACACATGACGATTTAAGCTTTTCGGTTCTGGTCCAGAGATAGCAAAGCAGGCTCATCCGAAACGTATATATCTAGCATTGACCTTGAAAAAGTCCGGGCCGGTAGCTTAGTCAGGCAGAGCGAAAGGCTCTTAACCTTTAGGTCGGGGGTTCAAATCCCTCTCGGCCCGCTTTAAAACATTTGGGGCTGTGGCCTAGCCAGGTAGGGCGACGGGCTCCAGCGGTATAA
>JAAZNX010000151.1 GCA_012798025.1 Methanothrix sp.
GGCCAGCAGGCTGCTGTCCACGCCGCCTGAGAAGGAGACCAATAGGCATCCTTCTTTTGAAATGCGCTCTTTCAACAAATCCCATTTGCTAAAGTCCATTTCTCCTCATCTTCAAATCTAGATGCCTTCGCATCAATCGCATTTGGATTTGTCCATTTCACAGACGATCTCATCGCCCCGGGCCATTTTGCAGATCTCGCAGATCCTTTCGGCAAGGTCATCTGCATTATTTTGAATCATGTCATCCGCCAGGCGGCTGATGGCCGCCTTGACATCATCACCAAACTCGATGCTATATCCTCTCTTTTTGGAGACGTACTGGGAAACGGCTGGAGGTGTGATGCCCAGCATCTTGGAGACGTCCTTTTGCGAGATACCGCGAAGGACCAGCTCCTCGGCTATTGCGGCCCTGATACTCGGAAGGACGTTCCAAACTATGACCTCACATGGAGACTTCATATTTTTCTAACCTTTCTTAGGTTCCCGTCATCCATAACCTTCTCAGATAACCGACTTCTAATCTCGACATATTCATCAGACATTATATCTCTGCCTCATAAGGCAAAGAAGATAACAAGTTCAATAAGTACTTAATCGAAGCACCAGATTTAAATCATTAATTTAATATAATCACAAATCGTGATCTGAATGATTCGATTGCCCTTTTTGGTCTTAACTCTAGCCCTCCTCAGCATGACGAGCATTGCCCAGGATTGGCTGGAGGGAGGTTATGTTGGCTCTCCTGACTATGGTGAGATCAGACAGTATTTCACGGACCCTATATTCTACACAAGAGTCCCTGTCTCCCAGCCTTTGAGTTTTTATAGGCCTTACATTTACAACGCATACGATCCCTTGTATGCAGTGCAATCTGAATTCAGGAACAGGTCATTGGCTGCAATGCAATGGGAGCCCTTCGAGAAGAATTGGACCTCGACCATGAGTTATGCCAAGGGCAAATCGTCCTTCAAAGTTCTCGAAGGAGGGGTCTGGAGAGCCTTGTGAGAGGTTGCCTTCTGTTGCTTGGCCCCTGCCAAAACAGCCTCTATGTCCACCATCCAGGCAGGAGCCAGCACAGGGCTTTTGGGCCTTCAGACGGTTGCGATCCCAGTAGCGTTCGTGGAGTTCTGGCTGCAGTTTTGGCATTTCTCTTTTTGTATTATAGTTATATTAAATATCGAATCTACAGAAGCTCCAGTCTTGTCACATGTCGGGCAACTTCCCAGAACGCCCGTCTCCGATGCATTAACTGGCCGGCGGCTTTCGCTTGATGGGATCGTCGTTGGGATCTGACCGCCTTCCTGTCTGGCTTTAGCCATCTCCACCAGCTGGAGGGTGGCCACAAATCTCGCACCCTTGGTGTTTGCATAATTTATGAATTTCTTGTATGCATCCAGATAATCCCCGCTTCCTGAAACGAGGGTGCTGAAGATGACCACCATAGGATCTCCTGCCTTCGAACTATCATCGAATTTTTTCACAAGTAGATCATACCACTGCGCGCTGCTTAACTTTTTTTCCTCCTTGATATATCGATCGTAGAGATACACAATCTCTCCATCAAGAGAATAGGCGCTTACAGGGACAGCATAGAGGCTATAGCCCTCAATCGGGTACGGCCAGGTATCCTTCTCATGGCCAGGCATGTACACCAGCCCCGTCTGGAATCCTGCATCGTAGGCTATCTTCAAATTCTGCAGAATCTTGAACGTATCCTCGTTCTGATCGAAAGCCTGGGGTCGGAAGCCCTTGATATCCACATGATTGCCTCCGCAGACATAACAGCTATAGAGCATCTCATAGGATTTGTTCAATAGCTTCTCTTGATCAGCCCGAGAAATCCCGGAAAGCCTCTCATCTGCACTCATCCCATGCATGGCAAGCTCAATCCCAGGCAATGTCCCCTGGTATGTTATTGCCAGCCTGCGGGCCGCAACCATATCATAAGTCACGTAGATGGTGGCATTCAACTTTTTTGGGACAATCTGATTGGTCATATTGATCAGATAGCCTCCCGCCAGATCGCTCTGCTCTGTGGTTGGAGAATGTTGAATGTCCGCGTCTATCATCACATTGACGATCGCCTGGGTCTCCTCACAGACGGAGCACCCCGCCAACAGTAGCACAAAAATGATTGTGATCCCACACATGCGGGCCACTTTATTCTTATTTATCATAACTATATTCTCCTAGGGTTTTTTAAACCTTATTTGAAACATTTTTTTACTGATAAGTTGCCATTCTTTTTATAGTTGGCGGTTATTAGAGGCATAGATTGTTTATATTTATTTCGATATGCTTTGGCTTTAATATTCGATGATAAATTCCATATCGTTTTTTGTTTTTACTTTTTATTTTAATTCTAATAGCATAGTTATAAGTAATTCCACAGCATAAATGGCTTTGAGGTGAGTATGATGATCCCTTATTTGAAAAAAATGGCGCTAGTAGTTCTCACGTGCTTGTGTCTTGTAGCCAGTACAAATGCTGTTGTAAGCGATGATACGGTTTCGGATGTAGTTAGATGTCCAGATTCGGGAAAGGTGGTCGCGCCGGGCGACACGATTTCAGTTACAGGCCCAGCCAATACGCAAAGTAGCCTTGGTATTAGATGGCAGTATCAGTGGACTTTAACCCGCGATGGAGAGACGATAGATCAAAAGACATACGTCGATAATACCGCTTATTCATATACAGTGCCGGATACCGAAACCACGACGACCTACGAACTCAATCTGATGGTCACTGCATTGGATGATGAGACTTGTGTCAACAGCAACTGCGTCTTGATATCGGTAAACAAACCCTCTGAGTGTACAATAACGCCGCCTGATACCAATACATTCTGCACAGCAGAAGCTAGTAACTTGAGGCATACGTATACAACTGCTGCAACGCCAATGCATGTTCAGCAGAAGTGGTGGCTACTCTCCGATCCGGTCGAAAGTCCAGAAAGCGTCAGTTTCAACACGGCTAACCCCGTCGGAACCGGAAATAGCGCGAGCATCAAATTCAGTGGAGTAGAGCCCGGAAAATACTGGGTGTACACAGGCTATTATGCCAAGAACGCCGGTCCTGATGGCCACGATATGCCTCTTACCTGGTGCATGTCACCTGTAATAGTAGTTGCAGTGCCTGGGAACACCATTACAGTAACTTAAAAAA
>JAAZNX010000141.1 GCA_012798025.1 Methanothrix sp.
GAGATGGCAAGCAGGAAGTGAGATGAGATGAAAAGCTTATATCGGAGAAGGTAAGACAGGGGGATGACTTAGGCAAATGACGAAAGAGTTATCGCCGAAAGTAGAGAAAAGGAGGCTACCAATTGATTAAGAAATACCTGATTCTTCCCGTACTGCTCGTATTCCTCATCAGTGCAGGCCTGTCCCTGGGACAGACCGCCAATAATACGAGCACTGTGGAAAATAACACAACTATCGAACAGAACATAACAGCTCAGGCAAACGAAACTTCCTCGGCAAATCAGACCGCTGAAGCCAATGCCACAAGCACGATAGCCAACCTGAACTACATCTGGTCTGTGAATGGTATCGAGATCGGGCCCATCACAATGGCGCTAAATCAAGATGGAAATGACCTCTTTGGCCAGGCAAAGTACGAACCCGATAGCGGCCAGGCATGGAATGCAGAGGTTGTGGGATCCGTCCACGAAAACAGCGTAGAACTGACCATAACTGCACAGAAGGATAGCGAGCTGGTTACCACCAAGATGTCTGGCATTTTCACCAATGAAAGCATCAGCGGCAACTTCACACAGGTGAGCGGAGGAAAGATGGTGAATAAAGGCGCATTCAGCGCCATGTGGGTCAACCCTGACACATCCGGCTACACACCGGCCACCATCGAGCAGCCCACGGATAAAACAACCTCACAGAATACCAACTCCGCTGCCTCTGAGACAAATACAATAAGTCAGACAAACACCACTCAAAAGTCTAGATTCGTTGATGTTCGCGAATATAAAGACAAGATAGGCCCCGGCGGCGACCTGAGCGGTGTGCCACCCGGCATGGGCGGAAGCGGACTGAATTGATCTACAAACTCATGGCTCATCGAGCACTGATCCTATTGCTCATAGTAGTAGGGCTGTCTTGGGGGCAGCTTGCGATTGGTTCGAGCAACGAGACCGTTCTTGCAGGAGATGGCGCCCCTCATGAGAGCGCAAATGCTGCAAGCAATTTTTTCAGTCTGAACTATATCTGGTCAGTGTCAGGCCTTGAGCCTGGCCAGGTTATCATGGCCCTCAACCAGAATGGCAAAGACCTCTATGGCGCAGCGAAGTACGAACCAGATAGCGGTCAGGCCTGGAATGCCGTTGTCGTCGGATCCATCTTTGGCGACAGCGTCGTCCTGACATTGACCTCTCTGAAAGATGATGAACAAGTATCCAGCATGATGACCGGGACCTTTGATTCAGTCAACCAAACACTCAAAGGCAGCTTCTTCCAGACGAGCTGTGGCAACATCTCGAGCAAAGGCACTTTCAGCGCCATTTGGATCAACCCGGAAACCTCAAGCTTTACACCCGCAAAGGTCGAAGGGGAGACGCGTGCTGCAACTGCGAACGGCGAATCCACTGCACAAGCCGCAAGTCAGGCATCCTCGCAGACATCCAGGTTCCACGACGTGCACCAGGATGCAGATCGCATCTTGACTGGCGTTGGAGATATAAGCCAGATACCAATAGGAATGGGTGGAAGCGGCCTTCCCTGAAAAAGGCCCATCACCATTCTAGACCAGCGTCAACTGATCGGGGCAACTACAGGAGAGTGACGGCCCCATTACTATATCGGTATCAATATTTCTTCTCACCAAGGCCTTTTGATAGGATGGATTGATCTGAGTTGCTTTTTTATATGCTTGGACTGCAGTGTAGTAGTACCCTTTAAAGTCGTAGATGACGCCCATGTTATACCACGCCTCAGCATATGACTCGTTGAGCGCAACAGCTCTCTCAAACGACTCAAGTGCCTCGTCGTACCTGCCCAGCAGGCCTAGATCTATGCCTCGATTGTTCCAGGCCTCAGAATCCGTTGGATCGAGCTCGAGAACTTTTTCGTAAGCATCCAGGGACTCGCTGAATCTATCCTGCTCGTATAGAGCCATGCCCTGTTGGAACCAGTAGGATGATGTCTCATTCGACTGCGCTAGCGAAGGACCGGTAAACGTTACAATCAAAGCAGATGCAATCAGCACTATGGAGATCTTGGCACACTTCAAACTCGTTATTAGTCCCTCCTCGTCCATTTGTTTGATTTGAGCTGATGATAAAGATTCTGCCCACCTCGGCTCATGCCTTGGCATAGGATTTTATGATCTCATCGAACGCATTCAACACCCTTACAAGCTCATCTCGTGATAGCCCGAAGGTGCTCAGCTTGAACTGTCGCGTTAATCCCGGCTTGATGCCGCAGATGCCGCGCTTCAACAGGTCGCGATAGAGAAAGTATCTGCCCTTCTTCGCCGTCTGGGAGATCTCATAGAGGTTTTCAGCCAGGAAGAACATGAGGTCGTGGTTGTGCGGACGCTCTCCTTGTTGTATCAATCCAAGCTTCTCCATCTCAGCAGCAAACCAGCGGGCTTTATCAACCTCGTCTGGCCAGTGAGAGATGCGCTTCACTACGGCAGGAAACGATGCCATCAAAGTCAGAAGCGGCGCTCCGCGCACGGTGCAGCCCAACAGCTCAACCTCTTTGTTCTTTTTGGTGGCCGAGATCCGGAAAATGGTTCTGGCATACTCCTCCGAAGCCCCAAGAAGCCCAACGGGTCCTGACGCTGCCATCGACTTATGACCGCTGGCAACGATCATGTCTACACCAAGGTCTCTAGCATTTACCGGCATGCGTCCGACAGAGTAGGCACCGTTGAGGAGTAGCGGCACGCCGAAGTCATGACAGACTTCAGCTACAGCCTTTACATCTGCGAGGTTTCCGTAGTTTCCATCAGGATAGGTCAGGACTGCCATGCTAACGTTTCCCTTGCGCTCGTAGGCGCGCTCGATGGCCTCGGCGTAACCTTCTGCGGGAATGGCATAACCCGGCTCTCCGCCGGACGGCACATACTCGATCTTCAGGCCAGCCCGCTCGGCAGCCAGGACGGTGGTATAGTGAGCATTTCCATCTATGACCACCCAGTCTCCCTTTTCACAAAGGGCGTGCATCGCTGCGAACTTTCCCTCTCGCGCACCGTGCATGACCCGCACTACGTCCGTTCCTAAGAACTCAGGCAAAACGCTGTGTACGAACTCCTCCACGGGAGGGGTCTTGATTCTGTCCAGCATGCCTGCGCAAAAGTCGCAAATGGAATAGCCATCGCCCCACTCTATCAGCGCGGCGCGCGCCTCAGGCGTCAGAATCCCTCCCCGTTGCAATGGGTCTAGGTTGATCTCGGCCGTATCTCTCTTCATGCACATAAACTTCTCAAGATTGTTCAGCATCCAGATTTTTTGATGGCTTTCATTCAGTATAACCCTTTTCCAGTTCTCCCAAAAAGCCATATATTTTCCAATCCACTCATCTTTGATGGCGTTAGTTATCGGGCACCGCGGTGCCAGGGCTCTTGCTGCTGAGAACACACTGGAGGGCATCAAGGCTGCGGCACGCTGTAGAGCGGATGCCGTAGAGGTGGATGTGCGGCTTTCAAGCGATGGTGCCCTGGTTTTGATGCATGATGAGACGGTGGATAGGACCTCGAATGGCTCAGGTAGGGTGGAGGACTACAGCCTTGAGGACCTGAAGGGCCTGCATGTGGACGGCCAGAAAATTCTCACGCTGGAGGAGACGCTTGCTGCGACGAAAGAGCTGGGATTGGAACTGATTGTGGAGATGAAGGAAGAAGGCCTAGAAGATCTGGTGGCGGGCGTCTTAAAGGGCAGCAAATCCATGGTGACATCCTTCTATCACTCCAGCCTGCGCGAGATCAAGGAGCTTTCAGATCTGCGCACTGGGATAATCATCTCGTCGCTTCCCATAAAGCCGATTGATCTGGCCATCTGGGCCGGAGCAAACGCCATATTTCCCAAAAGAGTCAACCCCAGGCTCTTCAAGGAAGCTCACAGATGCGGCCTAGAGGTTTTTCCCTGGACCGTGAATACAAAAGAAGAGGCAAGCTGGCTTCTCAGGCTTGGCGCTGACGGCCTGGTGACAGACGATCCATGTCTGATAAGAGAGGCTGTTGACCGGCCCGTGATATCCACAGGCCAGGGCAATTGTGAATACTATCCTTGCCATCACTTTCCGGGCCAGGACTGTACCCACTGTTTTTGCCCGCTGTATCCCTGCAAAGATTTGGAGCTTGGCAGGTTCGTGAAGACAAAGCGAGGCAAAAGGGTCTGGACATGCATCGATTGCACAATCGTCCACATACCCGAGATAGCAAAATACCTCAAAGAGCACCCAGAAACGACCACAAAAGAGCTGAAAGATTTACAAAAGACTAGAAGATGAAAATAATTTTACGATCATTCTTCCTTCCATAGGCCAGCCATACGACGGAAAGCTTTATGGATACCTGAGAGATAATACAGGCGTCATGAGACATATTATACTTGTATTGATCGCCCTTGTGGCTCTTAGCGGGATGATGCCTGCAATCATGGCAAAGCCCGTGTTAAACAACACACTAGCATTATCACCTGAATCTGCTGAAAATTCCCTTCTGACCACCCCGTCCATGGCAGCCTTCCTGAATGATAGCTGGATTCCGAGCAGTTACACACCTGATTATTTTACTGCAGTATCTTCCCAAAAGAAATGGAATGGCACCTTGCAGAACGCGACATATGCCAACTACGCCTTCCTGACCGATAATAGCTATGTTGCACCGGGACCGACGTCTCCAGTGTACAATGCAGTTGCACCCAGCAAAGATGGATATGTAAAATGGACTGGTGAGTCGATTTACCAGTTCCTAGATAGCGCCTGGACCCCCAACACGCCTGTAGAGGTTATCCAGACCGGCGCATACAAGATGCACCAGATGAGCTGAATGATTTACATCCAAAAAAATTCGAATTTGCGTTGCTAGCCAGGATTGTGGAGCTGCCCGAAGATCTCGGTTCCTCCCGATCTTCGCGAGCTCCCGTAGTTTTTATTACTAACAACTGCATATAC
>JAAZNX010000075.1 GCA_012798025.1 Methanothrix sp.
GTTCCGATCTCGTTGTTGGCATGCATGATGGAGATGAGGATGGTGTCCTTGCGAATGGCTGACTCAAGTGCTGCCAGATCAACGAATCCATCTCTCGTAACCGGGAGGTAGGTCACCTCGAAACCGTCTTTTTCGAGCTTCCTGCACGTCTCCAGAATTGCCGGATGCTCGATGCAGGAGGTTATGATATGCTTTCCCAGTTCACGGTTCCTGTAGGCTATGCCTTTCAGTGCCAGGTTATCGGATTCCGTTCCGCCTGATGTGAAGGTGATCTCTTCTGGGTTTGCACCCAAAAGCTTTGCCACCTTCTCCCTGGAGGCCTCCAGGGCCTGCCTAGCCTCCAGGCCGAAGCTGTGCAGGCTGGAGGCGTTGCCAAACTTCTCGGAAAAGTATGGCTGCATGGCCTCCATGACCTCCGGAGCTACTGGAGTGGTGGCGGAGTGGTCCATGTAAATGCGTTTCATCATCGAAAATACGCTATCCTTCTGTAAAAAGGTAGCGAAATGAACTTGTTACCTGGATTGAACCCCTCCGAGTGGACAAAAAGTTAAGCAATGCCGACTCATGGAGGGAAGTGCATGAAGAAGACCAGGCGGCGTTACGACTGGGACTTCAAGATATCAGCATTAGCCGAACTTGAGTCAGGCAAGCCACTTGCTCAGATCGCCCTCGAATATGGCATCCATCCGAGTCTTCCTTTGCCGATGGAAGGCAGAGCCGACCGAAAATCCCGAAAAAGCACTCAGGGGGTCGTGATCCAAAAATAGGTTGGAATTTTTGGTACTCTCTTTTGTAAAGCGATCATGCGGACACGCTCCACTCAAGATCGTCTTAAGAAAATCAGCATCCTGATAACGCTAAGTTTCATGTGGGTCAAAACTCAAACTTATAACTGATTCACGACCCTTTTTATAGTGGGCAGGCCAATTGAAGGGAGATGAGCGAGCGACTTTCATCGAGGGGCAATGATCTGAAAAAACTATGTGATGCCATTGCACAGGCTGTGACAATTGCCATCGGGGAGATGGTGGGAACTGCAGAAAGTGGTCAAATGGTTAAGATGGGTGCGGACGGCACCCCCACAAAAAGCATTGATCGCATAGCTGAGAACGCAGTGCTGGGAGAGCTGCGCGCTTCAGGGCTGGGCTTTCGCGTATTGAGCGAGGAGATAGGCGAGGTTCTGATTGGCGAGAAGCCGGATTATTTCCTGCATCTCGATCCCCTGGATGGAACATTCAATGCCATCAAGGGCATCCCCTTCTACTCTGTCTCTATTTATTTGAGCAGGGACGACTGTCACTTCGGCTACGTGTGCGACCTTTCGAAAGGCACAAAATATTTTGCGCAGTCTGGATGCGGAGCTTGGTCAGAGCCTGGCGGGCGCCTCTATGTATCGCGAAATGAGGATCTAGAGAGTTTCAGCATATCTGCATACACCATGAGGCCTCACACCGCCAGGATTGTTGGGCTGGGAGACAAGGTGCGCAGGATCAGGTCCCTGGGCAGCACATCGCTTGAGATGGCCATGGTTGCATCAGGAAAGCTTGACGCCTTTGTGGATCTGCGGGGCATGATGCGGGTTGTTGATGTTGCTGCGGGAAAACTTATCCTTGAAGAGGCAGGCGGTCTCATCACCGATGCCGATGGAAAAGAGCTTCACCTGGATGGAAATATGTGGCAGAGGACGGACCTGATCGGCTCGAATGGCCTGCGACATTTGGATTTGCTCCGGCTCATCGGTGGTGGTTGTCATTAAGATAGGCTTTGTCTCGCGCCACGAGCTCGAATCGCTGCGACTGGTGGAGATGTTGATAAACCGACTCAAGTCCACAGCCGATGTGGAGATCTTCGTTGATAGGGACATCGCATCTCATATCGGCCTGCAGGGCTCGACGGTCGAGGAGATGGAGCGGCAGAAGGTTGACTTCATAGTCTCGGTGGGCGGCGACGGAACCATCCTTCGCACGATTCATAAGATGGAAGACCCCGTGCCAATTTTGGGCATCAACATGGGCACTCTGGGGTTCCTGGTTGATGTCGAACCAAAAGATGCTATTTGGACACTGGAAAATCTCCTCTCAGGCTTCGAGGTTGATGAGCGCTCGCGACTGAAGGTGCTTTTGAATGGAATATGCCTTCCTCCGGCCACAAATGAGGTTGCCCTCATGACTGCCAGCCCCGCGAAGATGATCGAGTTCGAGATCATTGTGGATGGTGCGCTCATGGAGGACTTTCGGGCGGACGGCGTCATAATCGCCACGTCCACCGGCTCCACGGCCTATGCCATGTCCGCCGGAGGCCCTATCGTCGACCCGCGGGTAGACGCTATCGTTCTTGTGCCCATGGCCCCATTCAAGCTCTCCAGCCGACCCTGGGTGATTCCAGGCAGGAGCGTCATAGAGGTCAAGCTCAAGCTACCTGAGAAAGAGGCGCTGGTAGTTGTGGATGGCCAGAGCACGACCACGATCTCTGTGAACGACACGCTTGTCATAAGCAAGGCCAGGACCCCTGCCAGATTTGTGAAGATAGGCCAGGACGGATTTTATGCAAAGGTGAAGAACAAACTGACTTAGTCCACCTGCCTTTTCAGCATGAGCGTTGCTGCTGCAAAGAAGACCAGGAAGAACACCGTCAAGGCCAGCAGGTCGGGAAAGATGATTTCAGTGAGGGAGGAGCCCTTCAGCATCACCGCCCGCAGGGCATCGCCCGCATAGGTCAGGGGAAGCATGTAGGAGATCGGCCTTATGAACTCAGGAATGGACTGCAGCGGCCACCATACTCCGCACAGCACTATCTGCGGCGTGATGACGAGTGGAATGAATTGAACCACCTGAAACTCGCTCCGTGCAAAGTTGGATAAGAAGGAGCCAAGAACCAGGGCCCCTGCGCCCAGTAGCAGGACGACTGTCAACGCAGTTAGAGGGTTGCCGCGCATGGGAACTTTGAAGCCTAAAGTCACCACCAGCAATGTGGTGGTCGACTGCAGAAGGGTGAAGAGCGAGAAGCCAAGCACGTAACCCAAGACCATCTCAACGCGGCTCAGTGGCGAGACCATGAACTTTTCCAGCGTTCCCTGGGAGCGCTCGCGGATGAAGGATATGGCGGCATTGATGAATGTGAAGAAGAAGACGACCAGCCCCATGATGGCCGGTCCGACGGTGTCCATCATCTCCAGATCGTAGCCGAAGAGATAGCGCGTGATAACGAAGTTTTCCTGGGGTTTCTGCAGGTTTGCTGCCTCTTTCTGCGCCCCACTTTGTGCAGCTGTCAGGATGGCCTGCGATATTTGCAGGCTGCTAGCATCAAGGAGCACTCTCACCTCATCTGGCTGCAACACCACTGCTCCGTTGAGCCGCCCCTCGGATACCAGCAGCTCTGCATCGGACTCGGAGCCAAGGCGAAGAACATCGAAGTCTTCGATTGCCTCCAGGTGCGATCTCAAGGCCGGGTGCCCGCCACAGTCAACCAATCCCAGGGCAACGCCGCTCATCTCTCCTGAGAGGGCGTAGCCGAAGAGGATCATGAGAACGATGGGCGCAAAGGCGATAAGGCCTATCGTCCGCCTATCTCTTTTTAGCTGGCGAACCACGCGCAATGCAACCACTCCGATGCGGCGCAAGCTAACTTGGATCATGCTGCCTCAGAGAGCTGCAGGAAAGCCTCCTCTAGCATGGGCTCCTTTAGCCTCATGTCAATGGGCGATACAATTTCCAGCACGCTCTTTATCTGCTCGTGGCTCTCGAGGCGAAGCGATACCACGCCGTCCAGGATCTCGATCTCGTACCCTTCGGCTCTCAGCCTTGCACAGTCCTTCTCCGGGTCCTTCAGCCATAGCTCAAGATGTGGCTTCAAACCTGCCTGCCGCTTGATGTCATCCGGACTGCCAACTGCCGTCATTTTACCGGCTTTCATGTAGCCCACGATCCTGCACTTCTCAGCCTCATCCATGAGATGGGTGGTTATGAGCACCGTCCTGCCATCAGAGGTGAGGCGCTCGAAGTACTTCCAAAAGGTCTGGCGCAACCTGGGGTCCACCCCAACTGTGGGCTCGTCAAGCAAGAGCAGCTCAGGCTCATGAATTAGAGTGCAGGCCAATGAGAGTCTCTGGTACATTCCTCCGCTCAATGTCCCGGCCAGGCGATTGCGAAGGTCCTGGAGGTTCACCATCCTTAAAAGCTCTACGATCCTCTGCTCTCGCTCCTGTTTGCCTATGCCATAAAGGCCAGCGAAGAACTCGAGGTTCTCTTGCAGTGTCAAATCAGGATAAAGAGCTTTATGCTGGGTCATGTAGCCAATCTTGGAGTAGATCTGCTGTACGCGAGAGACTGGCATGCCCAGGACGTTCAAGTCTCCTCCATCGATCTTGAGCAGCCCGACGATTGCGCGAATCAAGGTGGTCTTTCCCGAGCCGTTGGGGCCGAGCAGGCAGTAGGTCACGCCGCGCGGGATGTCAAGCGTGAGGCTGTCGAGCACCCGCAACTGCCCGAAGCTCTTGACCACACCTCGGGCTGATACCACCGGCCCCGATTCGTCTGATGCCATATGCCTATCAGCTCTTGCTCCGTTGTTTCAGAAACACAATCAGGCCGCCAGCTACCATTGCCGCCAGGAGCACAGCAAGCAAAAGATCGCTGGAGCTTTGCGGTTCGATGGAAATGTAAGCATATTCTGTATCCGTCAGGTCATCCCGGCGGCTATCTGAGAACTCGAAGAGCATCTTGATCTGATACTTTTTTCCAGGAACTGCATCCTTTGAGACGTCCAGCTTGTAGTAAAGCTGAGACTCGTTTCCCGGTGCGAGAGCAGGTATTGGCGACTCGTCCACGCTCACATAAAGCCCGCTCTCAGGCCGCAGTCTTGCCACCAGGTCCCTGGCGGTGTCGCCACCCACATTCTTGACGGTGATCTGGACCACATTGTCTTTGGAACCCGCTTTCAGGCTTGAAGGACAAATCTTCTGGACTTCGAACTCTGCGCCGCTCTTGCGCTCTACCTTTATCGTTAAGGGAATTGTCTGTTGAAGGTTGTCATACCAGTAAAACACATCCGGGCTCTCGGGACGGTCCTCGTCGCCTTTCACAGCCACGTCGCGTTGGTAGGAATAATTCACCTGAGCATAGAGCTGATAGATCCCAGGAGGCGTGTTCTTGTAGACCTCGACAGGAAAATCCAGCCTGGTGGATGTCTGGCCCTCCCGGATGATGCCAGGAAAGGACACTGCGCGTTTTATGTCGAGGGCGCTGTCGTTCGCTGCCACGAGCTTCACAGAGACGTCCTGGGCAATCGTCCTCTGTTTTTCAAGCTCCTGCTCGCGCTGGGCCGCAAGGATCTCCTCTCTTCTGTTTGCTCCGGGCTCCTCATTCACCTCAAATGCGGTGATCCTGCCGCGGTTTGTCAGAGTCAGAAAGAGCGACGTCGTCTCTCCTTGATATACGTTTGAGCGTTCGAGCGAGAGGGTCAGATTTGGCGTTCCATAAACCTTGTAGTAGTCATCTGCGAACTCCTCAGGAGGAATAGGCGCTCCAGCCTCGGCAGAAGATGATGTCTGAAGCCAATTTCCGAGCAATAACATGGCTAGAAGACAAAGCAGGCTTGCAAAGAGTTTGTTTTTTCGACCCTTGTATTCGAATTTTTGTATCATGAAATCCATCCTTGCGGATGATCAAACTGGATGTTTGCAACAATCTATTTAGCTTTGTTGTAACTAATGCAGTTACAAATGAAAGAAGGGATAGTTGACGGCCTTCGCAAGCTCGGCCTGACCGAATATGAGGCAAAAGTCTATGCTACTTTGGTGGGCATGGGCGAGGCAACCGCGCGAGAGGTGCATGAGCTATGCGGGGTTCCAAGGACCCGGATATACGACATCCTCCGGGATCTGGAAAAGAAGGGATTTGTAGAGTTCGTTCAGGGCTCTCCCACCTACTACCGGGCCGTGGAGCCGGATATTGTGATGGAGCGTCTTCGAAGTGAGCTGGTGGCATCCATCGATCGTTCCGCTAAAGATCTGAAGAGCCTAAGCCTTGAGGCGCATGGTGCATCTCCAGTGTGGTGCATCAGAAGCGAGTGGGCCATAAAAAACCGGATAAAGGATTTCTTGGACAAGACCGAAAGGGAGCTCACGATCTTCTGCCGCAGTCCTGATCTCTTGAGAGAATACCAGGCCGCTCTGAAGCGAATCGAGGTGCTGAAGATCAAGGTCGATCGGACAGAGAAGTTCGAGGATTTGGGATTTGCGGTTGTGGCAATGAAAGAGGGCTCAAAGAGGTTTTTCCAGGACACAGTCATCGATGGCGTCAGCTACAGCATCGACGGCCTGATGATCTCAGACGATCGATCGTCCATTGTGATAGGAACTATCGGTGGCGAGAAGCTGGCCATAATAATCAAGCTGCCCATCGTAGCCCTCCTGCAAAAGGCTATTTGGGAGGCGATGGTCTAAATAGCGTCGATCAGCTCTCTTGGCCCACCCCATAGAACAGCTCAAACCTGCCTTGGCAGCGGCAGATAAAAGATGACATCCTCATCAGGAACGCAGGCAACTGCCAGGCCGCGCTCCACAAGAAGGTTGCAGACAGATTCCATCAGCTCCTCCAGGCAACGGTTATGCAGTTCCACGGATACCCCCTTGAAATCTCCAAAGCCTCCAGTGACCATATCCTCTCCAAATTCAGCATCGGGCAATGTCACCTCCAGCTTGGCTGCGTCATCTAGGCAGAGGCCCTCTTCTGCTGCAGCAGTCTCAATGAGGCTGATGTAATCCTCTAAGTCCATAGTGCAGACTATGGCTTCAATGCAGCTCTCACCGTCTTCTGGGTTTCTTCTCGCCAGATAAAGCTGCCAGTCATGAACCTGCACCTCCTCTACAGGCCTGCCGCAAGAGA
>JAAZNX010000057.1 GCA_012798025.1 Methanothrix sp.
AAAGGACGTCGATAGACTACGGAGGATTGAAATGGAATTAGAAGAAGCCATCAAGCAGGCTATAACTGAGGCACCTGCCAGGAAGTTCAGCGAGAGCGTGGACCTGGCCATCAACCTCCACAACATCGACCTCACAATACCTGGCAACAGGGTCGATGTAGAGGTTATCCTTCCACACGGCCTTGGCAAACCGACCAAGGTTGCTGTATTCGCTGCAGGAGAGACTGCCTTGCGAGCCAAGAGCGCTGGTGCAGATCGGGTTTTATCCGGTGATGAGATCAAGGAGCTCGGCACAGACAAGAGAGCGGCGCGCAAATTGGCCGATGAGTACAAGTTCTTCATAGCAGAGACTCAGTTCATGCCAATCATTGGTAAGAGCCTGGGTTCGATCTTGGGCAAGAGGGGCAAGATGCCCACGCCCTTGCCGCCAACGCAAGATGTTACCCCTCAAGTGCAGAGGCTCAAGAATATGATCAGGATCAGGTCCAGGGACAGGCCGACCTTTCACCTGACAGTTGGGAACAGGAATATGAATACAAAAGAGCTGGCCGAGAACATCGATGCGGTCCTCACAAAGCTTGAACAGACCTTAAAGGATGGTCGGCATAACCTGAAGTCCGTTTATGTCAAGACCACCATGGGCCCGTCCATAAGGGTGATCTAAATGGCAGGAGTGGTTCATCGAACTGCCCACTTGCCCGAATGGAAGGTCAAGGATGTGCAAGAGCTGATCGAGAAGATCAGCAAGAGCAGAGTGATCGGAGTAGTAGGCCTGCGCGAGATTCCAGCCAGCAATCTTCAACTGATGCGCGGCGATCTCAGGGGCAATGTAGAGATAAGAATGGTGCGAAATACCATAGCGCGCCGTGCCCTTGAGGCATCTGACCCAAAGATAAGGCCGCTGGCGGATTACATCGAGGATCAGACAGCACTTATCTTCAGCGATGAGAATCCTTTCAGGCTCAACAGCCTGCTGGAAAAGGGCAAGAAGCCCATGCCAATTAAGCCTGGCGCAAAAGCGCCCAAGGACATCGTTGTCGAGGCCGGAGAAACGTCGTTTTCGCCCGGGCCAATGGTCGGCAAGCTCCAGGCGGCTGGGATTCCTGCCGCTATAAAAGGTGGGAAGGTGGTCATAAACCAAAATGTCACCCTGGCCAAGGAGGGAGAAGTAGTCTCTGCCAAGACAGCGGAAATTTTGAAGACGATGGAGATCTTCCCCAAGCTGGTTGGCCTTGACCTCAGAGCAGTCTATGAAGACGGCCTGATCTTCAAGTCCAAGGATCTTTGCATTGATGTTGAGGCTCAGATCTCCGAACTTGGTCTTGCTTCGGCCAAGGCATTCAGCTTTGCCGTGGAGATTGGCTATGCTACGCCTGAGACGGTCGGACCCATGCTGCAGAAGGCCCAGACCAAGGCGATCGGCCTGATCATGGAGGCGGGAATACCCGTGCCTGGTCAGATGGAGCTAATTTTGGCCAAGGCAGCTTCAAATGCCAAAGCCATTGCCAGCTTGACTCGCGGAGAGACAGCACCATCAGCAGCTACTGACGCAGCTGCACCCGTAGCAGAGGAAGAGAAGAAAAAGGAAGAAGAAGGAGACACCGCCGCAGGGCTCGGTGCTCTATTCGGTTAATTTGGATTTAGGTAAATATTGAGGTCGATTCAAATGGAATACGTATACGCTGCATTACTGCTTCACAGCGCAGGAAAAGATGTCAAAGAGGATGGAATTAAGAAGGTAGTCGAGGCTGCAGGCGTTGCCGCCGATGACGTGAGAATCAAGGCCCTAGTGGCTGAGCTGGAAGGCGTAGACATTGCCAAGGTCTTATCCCAAGCGGCAGCCATGCCTGTAGCCGCAGCAGCGCCAGTTGCTGCTGCAGCAGCTGCTGCTGCACCTGCCGCAAAGGAAGAGAAGAAAGAAGAGAAAAAGGAAGAGGCAGAGGAGAGCGGAGTCGAGGGCCTGGGTGCCCTGTTCGGCTGAATCACTCAGCTCTTTTTTCTTTTTTCTTTTATTTAGAGTCTCTACAGCTTCTCAATGCCGACCTTTTTGACATTTGAGGATTTCGAAGAGGATTCCTATTTACCTATGTTTGAGAGGTTATTCTTAGAGATTGGCACAAATTTCTTTCTGGTTGTGTCCAATTTCCTTGAATTACCCTCTTTTTCGGTCAATCTTCGATAGCATCCGCTAAATCTAAATAATTCTGGCATTTTTAAGAGTGCAGAGCTGATAGATGTTAAAAGCGAACGCTGTAACCATCATTTTAACACCAACTCTTTTGACGGTGGTAAACAGCACTTTTCCTGCCACAAAGACACTTTGGTAGTGGTCTCTATTTTGCTTATAAGGCAGTAATCGATATCGGTTTTCTGGTGCAACTTATAGCCAAAATAAGATTCTTTTCCTTTTTTAGTCCAGATACCATCTCTGCTGCGGCGAGTCCTAGCATTCTCGCCTCGCGGTTTCTTAGACGATCCTGGATCAGCTTCGATGAAAGTGGCATCCTGAACTGTTCCACGTTTAACCTGCAGACCCATAGCTTCCAGTTGCCTTTCAACTTCCAAATCGCTCAGACCATACCACCGTTGAAGTATCAGAATTTTGAACATCAGAACAACGTCACAGTTGGGTCTTCAGCCCCTTTCGCTCTTATTGTCATACATTTCTTCGAGGATACGGCAAAATGGCGCCCAGTCTATTAAATCCGATATCTGTGAGAGTAGGAACTTGCCTTGTTCAGCGCTAAGCCCTCTCAATGTCCAAGTGGTAAAAGAATCCATAGTATAAAATGATATTATTAGTATATAAATATCTCCATACTGTTGCTTTGGATAGGTTGATGGGAGTCCTCGATAATGCACAGAGATATTTTCCCTTGAGATTGAAGAACATCCCCTTCTGGAGCAGAAGACCATTGAGAATTACTATTATTATTTTATTTTTATCATACATGCTCGTTATAAAATGATCTAAGATGGTAATACTTGACGATGTCAAGGTAAAAACCTATAAATTATGCAGAGACTGAGAAACTTTGGTGTTCCCATGGCTGGAGATAGGCTTAAGGACTATAAAGATAAGAGAGATTTTTGCGTCACATCTGAGCCCACTGGCGGTAGTATATCCTCAGGCAGCCAAATATTCGTAGTGCAGAAGCACGATGCTCGCAGACTTCACTATGATTTTCGGCTGGAAGTGAATGGAGTTCTTAAGTCCTGGGCAGTTCCAAAAGGTCCCTCCACAAACCCCAAAGATAAACGTCTGGCAATAGAAACGGAGGACCATCCCCTTGAGTACGCTAACTTCGAGGGCGTCATTCCAGAAGGTCAGTACGGAGCTGGCGCTGTGATCGTTTGGGATGCGGGATCCTACAGAAACATTACCCAAAGAGATGGCCAAAAAGTGCCTCTTGAAGATGCCCTGGAAGATGGCCACATTGCCATCTGGCTGGAAGGCAGGAAGCTGAAGGGTGGCTATGCACTCACCCGAACAGCGCGAGGATGGATACTGGTCAAGATGAAGGACGAGCTGGCTTGCGTGTCCTGCGACATCCTCAAAGCAGAGCCAAGGTCAGTGCTCAGCGGCAAGACGGTGGAAGAGCTGTCTGCCAAATGAGGAACTATCTGCTTTTCCCTTTGACGTTTCTGGTCGCGCTGCATCTTTCAAGAGTCGTTTTTAGCTCATCAATTCGAATGGGCTTGCTTATGTAATAGTTCATGCCTGCGTTCAAGAACTCTTCTCGATCGCCTTCCAATGCATAGGCAGTCATTGCTACGATACATGGCTGGTTTGCCAAGTTTTCGCGCCCCCGGATCCGGCGCGTGGCATCCAGTCCATCCATCTCTGGCATCTGAATGTCCATGAGGATGACATCGTATGCTTTTTTCTCAAGTGCCTGTAAAACTTCAAAGCCATTTGCGGCTACATCTGCCATGTATCCAAGACGCCTAAGCATGCCAAGGGCCACCTTTTGATTCACAGGATTGTCTTCCGCCAGCAAAAGGGTCAGGCCCTGCCCCTCGGCTGGCTGGGCAGGTTCAGGCCTAAACTCAGAACCTTCTGTGCTTTGTGGTGTGAGAAGCTTGATCAAATGGTTGCGAAGCAGGAGGGGTTTGATAGGCTTGCTTAACCAATCTGAGACAAATGCCTCTCGTAGAATTTTGCGTCCTATAGGAACCAGTATCACAATAGGTGCATCAGATCCCTTGACGAACTTGATATCCCTCGCAAGGTCAGGACCGCTCATATCTGGCAGATTTGCATCGATGATGACAAAATCATAGACCTGCCCGTCTAGCATATCCATAGCTTCCTTGCCACTGCTCGATGCAGCCACCACCATTCCCCAAGACGAAAGAACCTTGACAAGCATGTTCCTGACTGAATCGTTGCCCTCTACAATGATTGCCCTCTTGCCACAAAGAATCAAGTCCTGAGGTTGAGGAGGCTCTTTGCTTTGAACGGCTTCGGATATTATGGTGAAATGGAAGGTGCTTCCTCTTCCAAGCTCGCTCTCAACCCAAATCCTTCCACCCATCATCTCCGCCAGCCGCCGACTTATGGCCAAACCAAGGCCCGTTCCGCCATAATACCTTGTGGTTGAGGAATCAACCTGGGAAAAAGACTGAAAAAGCTTTCCTATATTCTCCTGAGATATGCCTATGCCTGAATCTTTGATAGAAAAATGAAGCTCAATCTTTCCATTTTCCGCTGGACCTGAGCTCACGGACAGTACTACTTCACCTTTTTCTGTGAACTTAACTGCGTTCCCCAAGAGATTGATCAAGATCTGGCGCAGACGGATCTCATCGCCGACGATCTCATGAGGCACACCGCTCTC
>JAAZNX010000195.1 GCA_012798025.1 Methanothrix sp.
CGCAGCGAAGCGCAGGAACAGCTTCTTTTTGTCAGCCTCAATCTGGTACTGACGGGCAGGGAAACGGTCAAGGTACTTCTTGAGCGTCGGATGCTCCATGTCGTACATGATGGGCGTCTCGACCTCCATCGCGCCCATGTCAGCAGCTTTGTCAAGCACGAAATTTTCCAGGAGCGATTTGACCAGCCTGCCCTTAGGATAGTAACGCATGTTGCCGGGGTCCGAGCCTGGCTCGTAGTCCACCATCTCCAGCCGCCTCATGAGCTCCACGTGGGGTGGAACCCTGTCTACGGCCCGCGCCTTGGAGATCTCGTAGTTCGTGAACTTCTTCAATTTTTCATGACCAGTGAAGTCGAACTTATCGGCGTCCACCATGTTCCCATCAAGGTCCATGATCTTCCAGTAGGAGACGGCCTTGGCCTCGGACTTGAGGGCCTCGGACACCACCTCTCCCTCGCCAAGTTTTATTGATCGGGACAGCTCAGAGAGCGGATGACCTTTACAGCTCAATGTGAATGCCTTGTACCAGCCGAAGGGCGCGCGCATGACCTCATAGTCTCCGGAAAGGGCCTCATGCATGCCTTTGAGGATCTTTACAGCTGTCTGCGGAGTGGATAGATTGGGGCTGAGGTGCGCATATGGATAGAGCATTATCCTGCCGGCGTGGACCTGTCCTGCCACATCAGAAATCTGCTTTGCACCCTCTGATATGACCGCCTCTGGGTCGTCTTCGTCGAACTTCTCCACGGCTATAAAGGCGCACAGTGCCTCCTCAAGCCTGCCCTTCCTGGCCTGGTCTTCGATCTCTTCTGCCATCTTGGTGGGCCGCTTGGCCTCGAATTCAATATAATCTGAGTGAATCAGGAGTAATTGCAATAAGGGTCACCTGATGATTCGCAGATGGTGTAGATGTAGGTAAAGGTTTCGATGAGGCTCAAAGGTCCGGCCAGCCTTTCGTTATCCTCTCCATCCCAATTCGCGCACGCCGCATCATCGGCAGATCTCCCCATAGTGCCATCTCATCGCCCCGGATCACAAGAGCGCCCTCAATTCCAGGCTTGTCCACGACCCAAAAGCAATCTGCCAAGCTTCCTTTTGCCTGTACTGCATTCCCCAGAGCCGTAGCTGCAGCATCAGCCAGTGCAGGGTCCTGCGATATCACAGTGGCTGCATCAGCCCAGCCAAAGCTTATGGACGGACCAACTGTGCCAGAGCTTGTGGCAATCCCAAGTGGCACTGAGCGCTTCGGTATCTCGAAAGCCAAATCCTTGATGCAGGACGCTCCCGTATATATCCCTACTACTACCGGCTCGTCATTTAGCAGTGAAAGGTCTCCACCGTTGTCGACGATAGCATAAGTTGCTCCTTCTTCCATCATGGCCTGCACAGCGTACTTGGCGATGACGCCTGCCACTGAAGCCATGGGCCCGATGCCAAAGACTGCTGTGCGCTTGATCATCTGCAGCACGATGTCTGGAGCATCAACATTGCGAAGGTCATATGGATCCATGGTGATCATGAAGAATGGGTCTTTGCAGATGAAGTCCTCCAGAAGCTTGCGCTGTTGCCGGATGGATCTCTTCGCAGCCTCGATGTGGCTTTGCTCCCGGGCAGCGATGGTGACTATCGTCTCTTTGAGCTGGAAATGCTCTCTTAAAATCTCTGACATGGGCAATATTGCGATTCCCTAATTCAAGGCCTGCCTGCAGCTTTTAGCCTTGCTACCGTCTCTTTGCGCCCCTTCAGCCTCACAACCATCTCCTCCTCGTAGCTCACCTGCAAAAGTTCTGCAGTCTCGTAAAGCCTGGAAAGCTGGCTTAAGCTCTGCGATGTGTAAGGCAGTCGGATCTGGTACTCCTTCAGAGGCAAAAGCCGCTGGCAGATTCGCTCGGACAGATCCGCCAGGCCCAGGCCGCAAGAGGCTGATACAAGGACGGGATTTGGCGCAAGATCTTCTATTTTCTCCTTTTTCTGGGCCATCTCGCTATTGCCAAGCCCGTCTACCTTGTTGAGGACTGTTATTACAGGTGCACAAACCCCACAGTCCCACAGGGCTTTGTGCGAGGCTACGAGCTTGCGCCTCAAAATCTCGTAGGAATCGCTCATATCCGCCACGAGAAGGACAAGATCTGCCTGGGAGATCTCCGCCAGGGTCGACCGGAAGGCCTTGATGAGGAAATGTGGCAGGTCGTCGATGAATCCCACTGTATCTGTTAGCAGAATCCTGCGGCCCTTGATCTCCAGCGCCCTCGTGGTGGGCGACAGAGTGGTGAATGGCTGGTCTCTGGCGGTGACAGATGAGCCTGTCAGAGCATTCAGCAGGGTGCTTTTGCCGGCATTGGTATAGCCTGCGAGACAAACCAGGTCAAATCCGCGCTCTCTGCGCAATTGTCTCCTGTCCTCTCCTATCAGCTCCACATCCTTCAGCTCCATCCGGATCTTGGCCATACGTCCCCTGATATCGTGGTACATCGACTGCTCGTATGCACCTGCACCACGAAAGCCAGGCTGCTCGCCGCGCTTCTTTAGGGCCAGGGCACTGCGCACTTGAGGAGCATCATAGCTCAATTTGGCCAGCTCTACCTGTAGCTTGGCCTCACGCGTAGAGGCACGGGAGGCGAAGATCTCCAAAATGAGGTTGAATCGATCGATGACCTGCAAAGAAAACTCGGCTGAAATATTGAATACCTGGGTGGGACTGAGGGGATTGTAAAATATCAACTTCTTTGGGTTGTAGCTGGTGGCCTCAGCGATCTTACCCCTGCCAATCTGAAAGCGATGATCCCGGTCCCGGCGCTGGGTTATCTCTGCAAGAACCCTGTATCCAGCAGCGCCTGCCAGATCGCGCAGCTCTTCCATCCTGTATGGATCCAGAGGCTGGCCGGGATCTTCCCTCATCAGCAAAACCGCTGTCTTATAATCATGTAACGACATTTTGAGCTGTACCAGATGCTTTCTTTGTCTATTTTGTCCAGTCTTCATCTGTTCCCGGATGGATGATAAGCCTTCTTCCTGCCAGAGAGATGTGATGGGCGAGCTCTATTGCGGTCCTCTCTGCAAGAGTCTCGGGATACTTGAATTCTCTGCCAAGGATGCTCTTCACCCTCCAAATCTCCTGATTGTAAAAGTCACCGGACTCCGCGACAATAGTTCCCGTAAGGCACATACAGGCTGCACTTGTTAAATCGGCCACAGTGTTCAGGTCCACGGTCTGTGCCATATGGGGAACAATTCTAACGCAGTGGATCTTTTCGATGAAAATCGGAGATACACGGGCAGAGACCACTGCGCACACCATCTGGTACTTGCCTTGCACTGCATGCCTGCCAGAAATGTCAATTGCTACAATGTCTATCTATTCATCCCCTTGACGATGGCATGATCCTTTACAATCACCGAAGCCTGGTCCCGGTCAAGGCCTGCGCCTGTGGCGATCTCCACCGCACGCTCGCTGCTGATGAGGTCTTCAGGGGCATGGGTGTCTGTATTCACCACCATCTTTGCTTTGGCCTGCCTTGCCACCCGGACGACGTGTCCGTTGGTGATATTGTGCCCACTTCGAGAGGTTATCTCAAGGCATACGTTGTTCTCAGCGGCAAGTTCCGCCTCTTCCAGTGTTATGAGGCCGGGATGGGCCAGGATGTCCACTCCCGCCTCGATCGCAGCCCTGTTGGTGCCAGGTCGCACTGGCTCCACCAGCGTCTCGCCATGCACTACCACAACTTCTGCTCCGAGCTTTCGGGCAATGGCTACGAGCGGTGAGATCTTCGCAGGAGGCACATGTGTCAGCTCCACACCTGGCAGAATCCTAATGTCCAATACATCTTCCAGATATTTAGCTTTTGAAATGCATTTCATGATGTGCTCGATGTTGGTGAAGTCCACATGATCGGTTATGCCGATGGCTGTGTAGCCCAAGACCTCTGCCCGGCGCACCAGTTCGCTGGGTATGAGTTCTCCGTCGCTGAATGTAGTGTGGGTATGAAGATCAATCATGCATCATTGGCTGAAAGCCTGAAGGGTATTAAACATATCTACAATCAAATGATGGATGCAAAAAGTTAATAATAACCTGATGGCTATAACAAAGTGGACCTTAAGGTAGAACAAGGATGCACCAGAGACTCGGACAAATGAGCAATACAATGATTAGACGTTTGGTCTTGGACGTTTTGAAGCCGCATGTTCCCACCATGCTGGACCTGGCCACAGGACTTGCCAAGGTCAGCGGCGTTACTGGCGTGAACCTAAGCCTTTACGAGGTGGACCAGCAGACAGAAACCGTCAAGGCTACAATCCAGGGCGAGAATATCGACTACGAAGGCGTTGAAGATGTGATAAGGAACTTCGGCGCTGCAGTTCACAGCATCGATGAGGTTGTGGTCGGAAAAGAGATCGTGAAGGAGTATGAAACCCTCCAGGAGCGCTAGTTTTGGCTGGGTCGTCCCAACTAGTTTCTTTTCTTCAATTTTCGCGAGAGAGATCCGGCGATCTTCTTGATAACTGCTGACTTGGGGCCTTTCTTTAAAACCAGTATCCTCCCCGATGCCTCTGGGTTATGCCAAGTCTTAGGGTGCCTCTTTTCACGCTCGACCTCAGGCTTGAGCCCTGATTTAATGGCTGCTGTGATCACAATGTCAAGAGTGGGCTCGTTTACGGCCTCCTGCAAAGAGACCATTCTGCCCTCGCTCCGAGAACGGGCGGCATCGAAATACATCGGCCATATCACAAGCTTGTCCTTATCAGGCATGGCAAGCTATTCGTAGAGTCATCTGATAAGTAGCTTTGTCTCTCATCTGCAGCTAAGCGATCATCTCGCTTTGCGCAAGTCTTTTAGCTGTCTTAGGACCATAATGTAAAGAAGAACAACAGTGGAGTTTCAATCATGAGCCAAGAGACGTTTCCCGTTGCCAACGTAGGTGGTAGGGAGATCCCGTACGACCCTGAGCAGCTCAGGCGGATCCAGGAGCATCCGTGTTTCAGCGAGAAGGCCTGTCATGCCTTCGGCAGGATGCACCTGGCTGTGGCACCTAAATGCAACATTCAGTGCAAGTACTGTGTGCGGGACTATGACTGCGTGAATGAGTCCAGGCCCGGCGTAACCTCTCAAGTCCTGAAACCCTTGGAGGCCCTACAGCGCGTGGATCAGGTGCTTGATAAGTATCATTACATCAAGGTAGTCGCAGTAGCAGGTCCTGGCGAGCCCCTGGCAAACGAGGAAACCTTCGAGACGCTTCGCCTGGTAGGGGAGAAGTATCCCAATATCATCCTTTGCATAAGCACCAATGGCCTTCTCTTGCCTGACAGGATTGAGGAACTGGATAGGCTAGGCGTCTCCAACATCACAGTTACGCTGAACGCTATAGATCCCCAAATCGGCCAGCAAATCTATGAATTCGTATATTATAAAGGCAAGAGATACGAGGGGCTACAGGCAGCAACTCTGCTGCGCGACCAGCAGCTGAAGGGCATTGAAGAAGCCCTCAAGCAAAAGAAGATCGTCAAGATCAACACAGTCCTCATCCCTGGAATCAACGATAAGCACGTCTTCGACATAGCTCGCAAGATCAAGTCCATGGGAGTCTACATCCACAATGTCATGCCCCTCATTCCCCAGTACAAGTTTGCGCACATCAAGCCCCCGTCGCCAGAGGAGAAGAGAAAGATCCAGGAGGAGCTTGGCAAGATCATCAAGCAGATGAAGCACTGTCGTCAGTGTCGATCTGATGCCATAGGACGTCTAGGATGCGACGTACAACAGGAGTTCGAGAGCAGGAGGAAGGAAGAATCATAAGGCGATGTGCCATCCAAAAAAATATTATTAATGTTTGAGCATCTTTGTGATGCTACTGGTGATCCCAGACATGAAGCCTTTTCGCCCTGAGGGCTTCGTCGGGGCTTTTCCAGATGCTTTTGTCCCGACAGACTTGCATGCTTCTGAATTCTTCTCCTTCTTCCGGGAGACTGCACTGCCATTTTTCAATTGATAATTGCTGTTGCGATCCTGTGGACCTTTGCTCCTCTTTTTCATATCTTTTGCCATTTTCATCCCCGCCCCCCGTTTGTGTCAAAATTCATATAGCTTGCGCTCATCTTTTAGAAGCAGTCTTATAGCACTTCGTTCAAATAGCATTAGCAATGCTGCGCCAAAGGTTCGTGCTGGATACAACGGCTCTCACGGACTCACTTGCCTGGGAGAGCGAGGGCTGCACCAGCATTTGCGAAGGAATGAATGCCATCCTAGACCGCGTAGCCGAAGGCAGGCTTCACCTGGGAATTAGCTGTTATATCCCTTATCCTTCGGTATACAATGAGATCAAGGACTTTGCCCGTCACAATAACTGCGATTCTGCAGTCCTGAGCAAGGTCGATACGTGGCTTGTCAAAAAGACTCCTGACAGGTACAAGGTTAAGGTGCCTTCGAAGATCTTTTATGAGTATGTCGACTACATGCGCAGCCGCATCAACAAGGGCATGAACATCTCCGAAGAAGCCATCTGGGAATCTGTAACCCGGTGCATAACCTTGAGCGAAGGCGTCACCAGCTTGAAGGAGATGAAGGATGAGATTGAAAGAGAGGTCGTGGGAAGCATCATTCGCAAGTTCAGGGAGAAATACAGAGCTGCACTTCGCTACGGCATTCTTGACAGTGCTCCTGACATAGATGTTTTGCTCTTGGCCAAGGAGCTAGATGCAGCGGTAATTTCTCAAGACCTGGGCATCCAGCGCTGGGCAGAGCAGCTTGGCCTTCGCTTCATGGAATCAAGGTCTTTTCCAATAATGATCAAGGAGTACATGAACGCGCTGCCGGAGCTGTATGTGGAAGAAAAAGATGAGGACAGGATGATCTGACGGATCCAAAAAGCAACTGCATCAGTCCTAATGAATATCGATCCTAATTTGAATTAAGAAATTATCATTCATCCAAACTATTATCATTAGGATGTCTGATAGTACAATTGTACGTAACAATTTAGTATAGGATGATGGCTGTGGAACTGGATTCAACAGTGCTTAAGCATGGTGGGCTTTACTGCACCCTGTGTGGCAGGCATTATCTCGTGGCAGAAGGCCACTGTACGATTTGCGGCGGAAGGCTGAAGCATACCAAGAAGTCAAGGAAAAAATAGATGAAACCATAACCTTAATGGAGGATCTAAGCTTTTTGGGGGGTGAGGAGAGAAGATTGCTCTCAAGGCCCAGAAACGTGTAGGGCCGGACTGCAATCTCTCTTTTTTGCAACGGAGATGTGATTGATTCGGAATGTATTTATTCACGATCCACGCGGGGCGAAAGTGATCTCTTCAGATCTTTCCCGGCTTCTCCATCAGTTTCGTCTTTACCATCAACTCTCCAGTGCGGGCGTGTGGTTTTCTGGAGACAGAATCATTTGCCTTCTCCATCTCCCTGGACTCGTCCGCCAGGCGGCCTGCCGCTCGCATGACCTCATGGCCTGCGGCAGCCGTAAGGGCGATGGCCTCTAGCTCCTTGAGACGGAAGCAGGCTGTAGCGTCGATGGTTGCCACAGTCTGTGCCATATAGAGCGCAGCAACTGCTTTGGCGCGAGCATAGGGATTGTAAAAGTTCATGCGCTCAGCGCACTTTTCAGGCGTGGCAAGGATCCTGGGCAGCTTTGGCTCACCGCTAGCAATTGCCATCATGGCCTTGTCCAGCTCCTCCTGAACCAGCCTGATTGCGCCGCAGGCTGCCAGGACCTTCAGTGCATCGGAGTTGAAGAGGGCCATCTCTGATGGGTCGAGGAACTCGCGCTTTGCTCCGATGAGCGGATCTACTGGAAGGATGATATAGCCGAAGCCCTCAGCCGCGAGAGCATCGCGCGCTTCTTTCTTGGTCGGGCCGTCTGAGATGACGATGACTGGCAAGCCCTTGAACTGCTCGCGCGCGCTCGTGGGTCCTGGTGTCGCAGCATTGGGACTGCTTATCACGACTAGCTGCGGCCCCCACGCCTTCAGCTCTGCTGAAGCTTCTCCTTCTTTTTTTGTCATCTTGGGTCCGAAGCTGATGATCTTAGACTCTAGATCCGTCCTTTCCGCAATTTCGTCCAGGGCAAGATCAATTGCCGTTGAGGTAGCGATGTTTCCCAGTTTTACAAAACCGATCTTGAACATGCAATGCTTGAGGGCTGAGAGAAGATAAAAGGGTTCCGTTTTTTGTCTAGACAGTATGCCGGCCTCCAGTTGAAAGGATAAATACCCCTCCAGACCAAATAACTGTCCTTAGTGAGCAACTTGTCGGATTACTCTCGCAATCTCATGCCCTTCCTGGCAGATATCGAGCCTGATGAGGCAGGTCCCAGCGCCCTTGAGGTGTCCCGCAGATATGGCATTGCCCTGCAAGATATCGTAATCCTCAGCCGTAACGAGAATCCATATGGCCCCAGTCCCAGAGTGCGAGAGGCCCTGTCAGAGGCGCCTTTGCACAGATACCCGGATTCTCAGCCATTTGTCAGTGCTGTGGCAAATTATGCGGGCTTTCCAGAAGAAAATATAGTTGCAGGCGCAGGCATGGACGAGATCATAATGAATATCGTTCGGCTCTTCCTGGGCACGGGAGACAAGGCCCTCATTCCAGTGCCCACATACAATCTGTACGGGCTGGCGGTTAGGCTTTGCGGAGCTCAGCCAGTCTACCAACCGAGGTGTTCCGGCTTCGAAGTGAACCCTTACATCCCCGATGAGATGAAGATGGTATTCATCTGCTCTCCAAACAATCCAACTGGCAACCCCATCTCGGAGGAGACGGCCAGGGCGATTATCGAAGGCACAGAGGGGATAGTCTTTCTGGACGAAGCTTATGCCGAGTTTGCTGGAAGGAGCCTGATCTCTTTGGTCAAGGATCATGATAATCTTGTCGTGGGAAGGACGCTCTCCAAGGCATTCGGCCTGGCAGGCATGCGCCTGGGCTATGCTGTTGCGCCGCCGTGGATGGCCGCTTGGTATCGGCGCGTGGCACCTCTGTTCAGCATGAGCAGCACCTCCCTAGCAGCAGGAGTGGTCGCCTTGAAGGATCTGGACTACATGAAGAAGACGACGGCAAAAATCATCGCTGAGCGAGAGCGGCTGCTCCTTCGCCTGGATGGAGCCCACCCGTCACAGGGCAACTTCATCTGCATCTCTACCCAGGAAAGATCAAGCCTCGTAGCAGAACGGTTGCTATGCCAGGGAGTAGTGGTAAGAGACTGCAGCTCTTATCCTGGTGCTGGGAGGCACTGCCTGCGCGTCAGCATCGGGACTCCCGAGCAAAATGACAGGTTTCTTGAGGCTTTTGCAAAAGCCTGACCAAAATTATGGCACTGCACTCAAATCCTGACAAGTCCATGGTCGGCGTCGACCTCTATCCATGTGCCGCCCACAATTTGCATGATCTCCTCGGGCACTCTGTCCACAAGCGGGATGCCGCTTATGATTGCGCCGACTGCCACTATGGGCTCGGAGCGCAGGTTAATCATGGCTGCAGGAGCTGCGTTCCTCTTCTTGAGCTGGTAGATCACATAGGACCCGACTGTGGAGCCCTTGCCTCCGGGAAAGATGAGCACCTTTCCTGCAATGCACTGGCCAAAGAGCTCATGCGCAGGGTCTACTACCACGCCTGTATTAGGATCGACGTTTCCCAGGAAGGATATTGGCTCCTTCGTGGCCAGGGCCGGGCCGCTTGCGCACCCTGAGGCCACCTTGTGGCACAATATCTCCATCTCAATTCCTCCCTAGCGCAACATCTATGCATTCCTTCATAGTGCCAAAGCCAGCCCGAACGCCGCAAAGGCCGGGGATGTAAATCAGCGCCTTACCTGAGTTCACCATCATCTTCTTGTAGCGCTCGCTCGCCGGGGAGACCACCATGCAGGTGTCGCAAAAGACCTTGGCACCGCTCGCCTCGATCTTGGCCACAAGCTCGGGGCACGATTCTGCGATCTTTCTGGCTGTACAGATCCATAGCTCCTTTTGCACAGTCTTTCCTTCCAACAGTCCTGCCAGCTGCTCCAGCTCCTGCATGGAGCAATGAGGACACCCCAGGGCGATGATATCTGCATCTCTTCCAGAATAATTTCTGTAAACATCGTCGATATCAGCTCTATCAAGAGTGATTTTTTCCTCAGGCTCCGCCCCAGCAGGGGCCGGTGGCGTGACGTTCTCGACGTAGTAGAGGGCAACAGATCCACTGGCGGCCATGGATGCGCCAAGAGCCTTCAGCTCGTCAGAATTGGGCCTGGACTGCAGATGGAAAATGGGCACTCCATCCTTGACCATCTCGCCAACCAGAAACCCCACGGCACCATAGTCAGCACCTATTAATTCATAGTCAATTTCTACTAGGTGCGTAGGCATGCGGTTTTCATCCAGATGATAGCCATAAAGCGGCGTCTTCCCGATCAGTGCTGCCGCGAGAGCGGACGGCCCTCCTTCTCTGTTGGTCATGGCGCCAATGACCGAGTTGGCGTATGAGACAGCAGACGATTCGCTCCAGGCCAGATGATCGCCCCGGCTTGCCAGGGAGTCGTAGAGCTGGTAGGGTGTGCAGGTACAATCTATGGTGACTCCTAATTTACGGTAAGCATCTATGATGGCCTGCTGCTTGTAGGCGAACTCTTCTGCGATCCCCATATCCTTCCAGCGGTAAAGGTCCATTCCACTTGGGTTGAGGATGCTAGGCACCAGAACGCGGCCATCGAGGTCCGATATCCACTGCAGGCCTGCATCGCCGATGTTCTTGAATGATACGCCTGCAATCTGAGCAGACCTCACGGGCACAAGCCTTTCTGCGCCATAGATCTCGCCCAGAGCCACCAATATGTTCATCATCTTCTGGAGGGTTGGGCCATGGTCGCCTCGGCAGATGGCCTCCTCCTCACGAGAAAGATACATGATGTACCGTCTCCACTTATCCTGTATAAATCAATTCTAGACCAATCGATGAAAAGGGTGCTCCAATGCAGGCTCGATATCCAGATCGCTCACTGCCTCTGCGATCATGATGTCGGCCATTGCTGCGGCTGGGAAGATGAACTTTGCACTCTCGATCGGCCCGTAAAGCAAGAAATCGCCCGCTGCCCCAAGCTGCAGGGCTGAGGCTGCTGCATCGCAACACCGCTTTGTAGCCTTGTCAGTTTTACGCAGCCAGGGCCATGCGCTTACAGCATTGTGAATTCCTGATCCTGTGGGCAGCCCGAGCCTTGCCTTGACAACGACGGAAAAGCGCAGCGCTGATCCCGCGCCGCTGCCAAGAGGAACGATGCCCGGATCGATAAGCAGATTGATCATTCCGGCGTCGTTTGCCAGCGAAATCAAACCTTTTTCCTTGACCGATCCTCCAGTCTCCAGAACCTGAAGAGATCCGTCAACGCTCGAGTCCGATGGGTTGTAGGCTAAGATTATGGCCGAATCCATCTCTGAATCTCTGATTGCCTGCGCCTCCGCCTCGCCTGTGGCAACGCTGATGCTGTTGTAAATGGACTTGTCTGCATATCCGATCTCCGAGACGAGCTGTGCCGATGCTGCGCGCACTGAAGGATCTGCAGAGTCTATGATCAACGGCCCATCCCATACATCGTCTGCGAAAGCAAGATATCTTTCAGCAGCCTCAATGGTACGGGCGTAAAGATGCAAGATCGCCGGATTTCCGGTCTCTTCAGAGAGTTCTGCCTGACAGCTCACAAGTCGCTCGGCTGCGAGCCTGTCGAAGATCCCCAACAGCTCGTCCTGCACAATCCTGTGCCCCTGATAAAATATCGTGCCACAAAGAACTGTGGGCAGCTCGCCCGGTTGGCCTCCAAATTTCACGCCCCCGACATTTACAATTGACTGCTCGTGCTTGAACCGGAACACGTGTTCCTCCCCTAGCTATTTTCCCTCTGCGAAAACGAGCCATGCAGCTGTGTCCATGATCGTCCCTGCTCCTAAGATCAGGTCTCCTTCACCTGCCAAGATGTCCTCTCGTGCGGACTTTTTCTTGACCACCTGGAAAGGCTCACCAGGATATGGCTCAGCCAGGCAGTTGTATCTGGCGATCTGCAGGGCGATCTCTTCTTCATCCTCCAGCCCTATGCAGTCTATAAGCTCCATCTGCTCCTGAAAACGCCTCACCGCCTCGGGTGGCAGATTCTGGATGAAGGGGATTGCGCCCTTTGAGCCGATAATCCTTCCATGCTCGTCTATGCCATTTCTGTGCAATGCGAGGATAGTATTTCCAGGCAGATGGCCCTTCGACTCCGCCCCGCAGATGATAAGGAACCTTATGTTGCAGTTGGAGATCGTATTGGCCACGATCTTCTCCACGCCAAGGTTCTCAGTCTTGCAGGGCCCGCTGATAGCGGCACCCTCTGCACGAAGCCTGCTGGCTAAGGTGACAACTGCCACCCCTGCCTCAGGATTTCCCACCACGTAATCGCCGCGCACTGGCGGCCAGAAATCGTCATGCCATCTTCGAGAATTACTGCATTCCTTGGTCATCGAAGCTCCATCGAGTTCCCTAAAGGCCAGACTAGAACATAAATTTTTTTGGGCAATATGAAAAATAGAAATATGAGGATGAGAAATTGGGTGGGCGAGTAAGGATATGAGAATGACCCCAATGAGAGTAAATCCTTCAGGTGAACGGTGGCGTAAATGACTTCCTATAGAGAGCGGATACTGGAAGTCATCGCAGAATCGGATGTGGGCCTTACCACAGTGGATGTTGCAAAAAACGCAGGCGTTAGCAAAACCACTGTGATAAAATACCTCTCAGTGCTCAGCTCCGAGGGCAAGGTCGAGTTCGTTGAAGTGGGCCCTTCCAAGCTCTGGAGGACCAAGAATACGAGCGCAAAGTGTGCCGAGGAACGTGCGGCTGCTTCCAAGGTCGAGGTTTTGCCAACAGTGGACATTGGCTTTTGCAATGACGAGGATAAGGTCATGTATTTTTCATTCAGAGTCAATTCGGATCAGATTTGTGCATTCATGAAACGAGCCAATAGATGCTATTTGTAAGGTTTCAGATCAGTACTAATTGAGGAGGCCATTTATGCCAAATAAAGCTCATATGTCCATACCCAGGGAGATCAAGGACTTCTTCCAGCTAGAGAAAGGCCAGACATTTCTCATCAAAGGGCAGCCAGGAACCGGCAAGACAACTCTCTCCCTGGAGATCATGAACAGCCTATGCGAGGAAAAGAATGGGATGTACATATCTACCCGCATAGACCCGCGTCGGCTTTATGCAACGAATCCCTGGATAAAAGATGTCATTCCGCCCAAGAATGTGATAAATGCCACCCAAAATAAGCTTCTGGAGAGCCTGAGCGGCATGGGCAAAGATCTGACCGACTATTATGCTGTCCTGGATTTCTTCAAAGTCTTCTTCGATGAGGCCGAGGATATGGACAACCCAATGATCGTCATCGATAGCTGGGATGCGGTACTTAATTATACAGCTCACCTCATTGGAGGAGCCCAAGCGAGCTTTGAGCAGAACATTTGTGAGTTTGCTCGCGACCTAGACACCCATCTCATCTTCGTCTCCGAGTTTGCCAACGTCATGCCCTTGGATTACATCGTGGACGGCGTGGTGACCATGGAGCAGTTCCGCCTGCCGGGCTTTGATGACGGAAGTATGAGATGTCGTTATGTTCGCCAGATCAAACTTGACAAGCTGCGGGGGGTCGAGATCTGCCAAAAGACCTATACCACCACGCTGCACGGTGGCCGGTTCAGATTCTTTGAGCCTTACCGGGAAAATAACGATGCTAGGATCGCCAGCGACGGAGTCAGGGTTCACGACCCTGCTCAAGATAGAATCTCCACTGGCATTCCAGATCTAGACCTTGTGACAGGCGGCCTGAAGTATGGATCGTGCAATGTTCTGGAGATCGATCATGGCGTTGGCAAGAGATACTATCAGCTCCTGACTGCTCTGGCCTCCAACGCCATTAAAAACGGCCGGGGAGTCTTCATCCTGCCAAGCATTGGCTACCAGCTCAGCTCCCGCGACATATTTGTGCCCACAAATGTCATCGTCTCTCAACCGGAAGGAGAGGACCCAGTGAACTGGGGAAAGGAGCAACTGGAGAAGTGGGACATTTTGCGGAAGCGTACAGGCAGGCCGATTCTGAACATCATAGGCCTTGACACAATCGAATTTACCTTCGGCTACAGAGAAGTCCTCAATTTAGCCAACCTCATGATCCGCAATTGGAAGGAGACAAACGATGTAAATGTGCTAGTAGTTAAAAGCGGCCAGGAGAGCATGAACATGATCATACACACAGCCGATACATATCTCCTGGTCAACGAGCTGAACGGCGGACTATGCCTTTACGGGGTAATACCTAGGACCGAGCCGTATAATATGCTGCTGGAGGACAGCAACAGGATTAGCCTGACGCCTATTGTCTAGGTCCTAGCCAGGCTCTTGGCCCCGCGGGCAATTTTCGCTGCCGCTTCTTTTCTCATCATCTCCACGAACTCACCCTGCGTGGCGTAGATCAGGGTACCTGTGGGACAGGCACTCACACAGGCCGGAACGTCCAGATCCCTGCACCGATCGCACTTTACTGCGATCCTCACCTCTTTATGTCTCCCGATGACTCCATAAGGACAGATCATGGCGCACATCCAGCAACCCACACACCTTTCCTCATCCCTGTCTACTATGCCTGTGATGGGGTCCTGGGACATGGCACCTGTTCGGCAAACTGCCACACAGGGAGCGTCCTCACAGTGACGGCAAACCAGGGGCACCTTCTGACCCTCGGCCATCTCAACATAGACTCGTCGAACCGGGGCGGGTTTCTCATAGACCGCACCAAAAAGGCTCTTGCTGGCAGAATGCTCCACTGCGCAGGCAATCTCACACGACTTGCAGCCCATGCAACGGTCTAGGCGCACAAATACTTCTTTCATCTTAGCTCACAACCCCAATTTCCTGCGCTGGTTGTCGATGTGGTCGATCATAAGAGATGCGGCCTTGAAGGGATCTGTCTCCACTGCGAAGCTTGCACCAACCACGTCTTTTGCGCCTGCGGTTAGCAGACCGGCCACTGCCTGGCTTCCCAGAACGGGCGGCACTGTGCCAAGCACTGTGAAGACTCCTGAGCCCACCACGTAAGCTCCGATGGATACTGCCTTCTCGCTCATCCACTCCGGAGCTGCGCCTGCAGCAGGCAAGTCGCTGATGTCAATGTCCAAAGCGTTTGCGATTGCAGCAGCAGCGACGAGGATGCGACTGATATCCACGCAAGATCCCATATGCAGCACTGGTGGAATTCCCAACGCTTTGCACACGCCCTTAAGGCCATCTCCTGCGAGATCCGCCGCCTCAGGCAGGAGCAGACCGGCCTTGGCACATGCCAGGGCATTGCAACCGGTTGTAACGACGAGCACATTGTTTTTTATTAACTCCTTCACCAAGTTCAAGTGGCCGAAATCATGCTGTACCTTCGGGTTGTTGCAGCCGACCACAGCCCCAATGCCACGAATAGCGCCGCTCTTGATTGCGCCAAGCAGGGGATCAAGAGTTCCGCCCAATGCGCCCACGATGGCCTCGACGGAGAAGCCCACCATGCATTTGGTCTTGACGTCGGGGATATGGACCTTGGAGGGATTTCTGTTTTGGTAGTTCAGAATCGCGACCTTTACTATCTCTTTGGCGGTCTCAAGTGCTGTCTCCTCATGGAATTCCATGTGTGTGGCACCTGGGAACTTGGCCTTGGGAGAGGTCGAAATGAACTTGGTATGGAAGCAACCGGCGAGCGCTCCGATGGCGGGCATGATGCATTGTATGTCCACGACCATTGCCTCAACTGCGCCAGTTGCGACAGCCAGCTCCTGCTGCAGGAAGTTGCCCGCCACGGGAACGCCGTGGCGCATGAGCACCTCATTCCCAGTGCAGCACATGCCGGACACATTGATTCCAATGGCTCCCTGCTTTTTGGCCAGCTCAACCATTTCAGGGTCTGATGCTGCGGCCACTATCATCTCCGAGAGCAGGGGCTCATGTCCGTGAATTATTATATTAATTTCGTTTGGCTCCAGAACGCCCAGATTTGCCTCAGAGAACGTTGGCTTGGGCGTGCCGAACATTACATCCTGCAGCTCAGTGGCGATCATGGAACCACCCCAGCCGTCGGCGAGGCTGGCACGCAGGCCCTGCAAAATTAAGTGTACGTAATCGTTGTCCACGCCAATGTGGGTGCGATGCATGATCTCCACGATCTCCCTGTCGATGCCTCGTGGATCGATGCCAAGCTTTCTCCACAGTTCGATCCTCTTGGCAGGCGCACGGAGGGTGAATTGAATGGGACCTTCTTGCTTGCCGAACTCTGCCATTATGGCCTCGGCCAGGGCGATTTGGTCCTCTACATTGTACTCCTTCATAAGCCGTTCCAGCTTGGCTTTGTCCTTGACTTGATAACTTGGAGCCCTGCCTTCAGACATGAGTTTGAATGTGTGGGCCACGCCTCTGCCGTGGTCGGAGTGAGCTGCTGCACCTGCAGCAATGCTGCGAATCAAATTGCGTGCTACTATGATGTCAGCCGTAGCTCCACAGACTCCTTTGCTTGGCCCCTCTCCGAAGGGATCTATGCGGCAAGGACCCATGTTGCAGTTGCGACAGCAAAGCCCCAGCTCGCCAAAGCCGCATTGTGGCTGTTGTTTTTCGAAGCGGTCCCATGCAGTCTCAATACCCGCCTTCTTGGCAAGTGCGAGCATCTCCAGGCTGGCAGGATCGATGGATCTATCTTGGACGTCCTTAACCATATTTGTTCCTCAGTGTAATATTCACGATGCAATTTGTCTTTTACTATTTAATGCTTATCTTTTTATTTTAAATTCTTTGAAAAAATTTGAGAAAGTTTTATAAAATGTTATCTCCGAAAATATCCTTTAAATCCGACGACCGAGCAGCGAAGGTCAAGTTTGATGATAATAATAATGATGGAATAGATATATATACCAATCACCGGAAGCGTATTACCTACTATAAATGCCAAAGGCCTGCACCAAACGACCTTCAGATAAAATTTGGTTCAGGATGAAAATGGAGGATCAAACGTGGCATTCAAAGTCCCTACAGAGATCGCAAAAGCTGCAATAGCTTCTGGTTGCACCAAGTGCAGTGCTAAAATGGCAAAAGCTACTTGTTCTCGGCTTCCTGGCCGGGGCGTACATTGCCTTCGGAGCCCTGCTGAGCGAGGTAGTAGCAGGGGGACTGTCTGGCGGCACAATAACTGCTGCAGATGGAGCAGTATGCAAGATTGCTCTTCCAGCGGGCCTAAGTGAAGTTCACAGCAGGTGCGGTATTTCCCGTGGGGCTCATGTTAGTAGTAATAGGAGGCGCGGAGCTATTTACTGGTAACTGCATGTTCGCATCAGTCAGCGTCCTAAAC
>JAAZNX010000095.1 GCA_012798025.1 Methanothrix sp.
ATGAGAAGATCAGCACTGTGGTCAACTACATTGCCAAGGACATCGCTCTCGAACATGCTCCAACCAGCTTTGCCTACACTCCACGCGTATCCACAGCCAGCGATCTGTTGTGGGAAGAGGGCATGTGGTCGAAGACGCCAAACAGCCTGATCAGCGAAAGGTTCTCTTCGGCGCAGAGCCTTCAAAAAGAGTCGACTGCCAAAGGTTTGAGCGAGATGGATACAGAGGCAAAAGCTGTAGGTCAGGCAGATTTCAGGACGATTTATAAAGATCTGGACAGTGGCCAACAAACCAGTAGCGTCGATGAGGTCGACATGGCTGAGAGGTATTCAGGGGACTTCGCTTTCAAGAGGATGACCCGGCTCACGGGAATTGCCAAGTACAATAGGCCGCATATCACTTTGACCAAAGACGCTAATGTGGACCTTCTCAACACCACCTTTGCCGACTACAGGATAACTGTGATTAATAACGGTGACCATGTACTGGGGCCGGTCTATGTAAAAGATATATTCCCAGAGAAAACCGAGTATATCAGCTCTTCTCTGAGACCTTCGGAGCTGACGGCTGATGGTGCCACTTGGACGCTGGTGAGCCTTGGCATCGGAAGCAAGGCGATCATAGACTTGAGGCTGAATATAACCCAAGAGACGGCAAATCTCGTCAACAGGGTGCAGGCAACGGGAAATAGCAGCAAAGGGTGGATCACCGCAGGGAATTTCTCAGCCGTGAAACTCCATTGGCTGACATGCTGCCCTCCGCAAATCTTCGCCTCCAAGACGGCCAAGATCGACTCCTTGGATCCTCACGTAGTATGGTACCGCTTGGATCTAAGCAATCGGGAGAGGTACGGCATGGTGGCCTTCCTGAGGGACCTGCTGCCAGCAGGAATGCAATTCATCAACTCATCCCTGGAACCGTCAGAGAACGACTCCAATCAGATAACCTGGACGATCCTGGATCTGGGCCCGGGCGAGAGCAAGAGCATCATCTACAGAGCCAGAGCTGCAGGAGACGGAACCTATGTGAACCATGTCCACATCGAAGCCTTCTCAGTAGACGGGCCTGATTTCGCTGCTGCCGATGTTACCATGCAAGTGGACGTGGGCAGAGGAGGCTCTGCAAAGCCCTCATACTCCTCAGACTGGCAGGTTCCAGAATGCTTCGGGCTCAACTGCAGCGAACAGATTGCAGATGCGGACTGGATGCCATGCTATGCCTGTTGGGGCAGCGAGCAGGGAAATGCATCATTTATCCCGCCCTGTGCCTCGTGCGTCGACACTGGAGACGATGATCTGCCGTGATGTCTCATCCGCCAAATTAAAAAAGAACAACTTAAACCGTATTCTTGAAAGGTCTCAATATTATGTCACGCAAGATGGTAATAACCGGAGGCGCAGGCTTCATAGGCTCAAACCTTGCTCAGG
Source organism: Methanothrix sp. (assembly GCA_012798025.1). GTDB lineage: Archaea > Halobacteriota > Methanosarcinia > Methanotrichales > Methanotrichaceae > Methanothrix. The sequence continues at coordinate 1,428 of JAAZNX010000095.1, forward strand.
CCCTGGCCAAAGAGAATGAGGTAGTAGTAATTGATGACCTGTCCACGGGCAAGGTCGAAAATTTGGCAGGCTTCGATGTTCAGCTCATCTCTGGCAGCATCACAGACTTAGATCTCAAGGCAGCGTTTGAGGGATCATCTTGCGTCTTTCATCAGGCGGCCATAGCCTCGGTCAAGAAGAGCATAGAGGACCCACTCAGGACCAACGCTGTGGGCATAGACGGAACCCTGAAGGTCCTCATAGCTGCCAGAGATGCAGGAGTCAGGCGCGTGATCCTGGCCTCGTCCGCAGCAGTCTACGGCTCTTCGCCCAGGCTTCCCAAGAGGGAGGACATGATACCTGAGCCGAAGTCGCCTTATGCCGTATCCAAACTGGCTGGGGAGAACTACGCTCTGGTTTTCCAGGAACTGTACGGCCTGGAGACTGTGGCACTGAGATACTTCAACGTCTTTGGTCCAAAACAGGACCCGTCTTCTGAATACTCCGGAGTGATATCCAGGTTCATCACCACTCTGCTAGAGGGCAGGCAGCCTGTCATCTACGGTGACGGAGAGCAGACCCGTGACTTTGTATATGTGGCAGATGTTGTGAAGGCAAATATCCTGGCTTGCGAAAGCCGCGCTTCTGGCGTTTTCAACATAGCCTGCGGCAAGAGCATCAGCCTGAACTCGCTTGCAAAGAAGATCGGAGAGCTCCTGGGCAGAGAGGTCCTACCGAGATACGAAGCCCCAAGGCCCGGAGACATCAAGCATTCTCTGGCGGACATAAGCAGGGCGCAAGGCATAGGTTATTTTCCTGATTTCGGAATCGAGGAGGGACTGAGAGAGACTGTACGCTGGTACCAAGCACATGAGAGGTGAAATCCACCCTTTCCCCTAAGCATCAAGCACAAAATCGCAAATCAAAGTCCAGTTTTTCGAAAAACTCTTAAAGGACTAATCTCAACCGCCTTTTATGAGCTATGGCCAGAATCCCACGTACCTCATCTATGGCGCAGGCGCACTTGGCAGCGTATTTGGAGGACTTCTGCAGAAAATCGGCCGCAGCGTAACCTACGCAGGCAGAGGAGAGCATTTCGCTGCCATGCAAAAAAGTGGGCTGAGGATCACAGGCATCTGGGGAGACCATTTCATACCTCCTGATGCAATTGAAACGCTTTTTGGCAGGGACCAGAATGGCAAGAAGTTCTCCGTAATACTCGTTTGTGTCAAATCCAAAGATACGAACGATGCAGCAAAACAGGCGGCATCGTTGCTGAAGGATGATGGCATCATGGTATCAATTCAGAACGGCCTCGACAACTGGGAGACCATCGCACGCCACGTTGGTGAAGAGCGCACCATTGGCTCGCGAGTCATCTTCGGGGCCGAGATCCAGGAGCCTGGCCTGGCCAGGGTCACTGTCAACGCAGATGACGTTCTGCTGGGAGAGCCATTTGCTCGGGTAAACAAGTCTCTCCTGCAGACACTGCAAGAAGATCTTCTTCGCTCTGGCATCCCCACAAGGGTTGTATCTAAAGAGGACATCTGGTCTGCCATTTGGGAAAAGGTGCTCTACAACTGCTCCCTCAATCCGCTGGGAGCCATTCTGGAGGTGCCTTATGGAAGTCTGGGCGAGAGCGAGGAGTCCAGGGGCATCATCAAAGTCATCCTGAAGGAGATCTTCCTTGTGATGCAGGCCAAGGGAGTGAAAATTCCGCACCAAAGCTCAGATGAGTTCTACCAGTATCTAATGAAAAGACTGCTTCCGCCAACGTTCAGTCACAGAGCCAGCATGCTGCAGGATATCCAGAGGGGCAGAATGACTGAGATAGACGCCCTAAACGGCGCGATTTGCCAGTATGCAAGGGATCTGGGCATCCATACGCCTTACAACGACCTTCTCACCGCCCTTATTAAATTCAAAGAGAGGAAGGCTTTCTTATCCAGCCATGACCATTAAAAGGAACTCCATGCACAGATGGAACCCTGCAGACTACGAGAAAAGCTCCTCTGCTCAATACAAATGGGCCATGGAGCTCGTATCGGGACTGAATCTAAAAGGCGACGAGCACATCTTGGATATTGGGTGTGGAAACGGCAAAGTAACCGCCCGCCTAGCAGGCCTTGTGCCAGAAGGCAGAGTGATCGGCGTAGACATCTCCGCGGATATGATCTCCTATGCACAGCGCAAGTATCCCCAAAAGGATTTTAGCAATTTGTCATTTCAAGTCGGGGATGCCTCACGCCTTTGCTTCAATGAGGAGTTCGACCTTGCTGTCTCTTTCGCGTGCCTGCACTGGGTCAAGGATCACTTGCCAGTCCTGGAGGGCGTCAGGCGTAGCCTTTTGCCCGGCGGCCGGATTCTCTTCCAGTGCGGTGGGAAGGGAAATGCCGCAAAGCTTCTGGATCTCACAGAAGAGCTCGTAAGGAATGCGAGATGGAAGGCGTACTTTTTGGACTTCCATTTCCCCTACAACTTCTATGGACCGGAAGAGTACAGGGCTTGGCTGGTTCAGGCAGGCCTCGAGCCCATACGAGTGGAGCTGATACCAAAAGATATGGTACATCTGGGTCAATTGGGCCTGGAGGGAATCATCAGAACTACCTGGCTGCCTTATACCGAAAGGCTGCCCGAAGGCCTCAGAATGAAGTTCGTGCGCGAGCTGGCGCACAGATACCTCGAACTACATCCGCTGGATGAGAGGGGCAGATCTCACGTGCAGATGATGCGCCTTCAAGTGGAAGCAGAAAAGCCGGGCCTGTAAACAGCAAGACTTATATCCTAACTAGCTCAAAATATATATGGTGTATTGAAATGTCATGCTTATCTCGTATCAGCATGTTCTCATTGATAATTTTGAGCCTCATTGTATTTGCCTCGCCTATAAAAGCCGGTGCGCAGGCCTTCTCCTCATCTTCTGGAACCGCAGGTTTATCTTTAAACGGCACAGTGTTCCAAGATCTGGATGGCGATCGCTCCTTCTCGCCTGGAGAGATCGGCCTGCCTGGCAGGACAGTGCTGCTGAGACAAAACGGCTCTGAGCTTTCCAGGACGACCACGGACGAGCGGGGAATGTACATATTTGGAAATCTTTCTCCAGGTCAGTACGAGCTGGAGCAAGAGCCCCTCTCGGATGAGAACCAGACTGCACCCGGAGGTGGTTTTTACATGGTGACGCTCACCGACAAGCCTGCATTCCACCTTGACTTCGGCCTTTTTTTAAAATCAAATGCAACAGGGGCAATCCAGATAAGGCAGTATCCCATCATGCACCCCACGGCCGAAGAAGCTCGCCAGTGGACGGAAGCATATAATGCAACTGCTCGGGCCTATCTCAGTCCCTTTCTAGCTGCAGAGATGAAAGCTGGACAGGGAGCATCCTACAGCCTCTTGGACTTTTTGCAGTATACTCCTGCAGAGCGCAACCAGGGAAGCTGCGGCAACTGCTGGGCATGGGCAGGGACGGGCGTGATGGAGATCGACTATGCCCGCCAGATGGGCGTTAAAGATAGGTTCTCATTGCAGTTCCTGGACTCCAATTACAACGGCGGCTGCGGAGCATCAGGCGCTTGCTGCGGTGGCTGGCTAGAAGACGTGGCCGACTTTTACAGCAGTGCTGGATTTGCGGTCCCATGGTCAAATGCCAACGCCCAGTATCGGGACACAAATAGCGGTTGTGGAGGATGCTCTGCGGTTTCTGCTTCATCGATCTCCACAAACCCAAGCTACCCGATAACCTCAGTTGCAACCAGGGCTGTTCCAACACATGGTGTGGGAAAAGAGACAGCCATCTCCAACATCAAGAACGTCCTGCGGCAGGGCAAAGCAATCTGGTTTGGGTACTTTTTACCTGATGATGATTCGTGGTCCAATTTCATCAGTTTCTGGAGCACTCAAGGGGAGAGTGCGATCTGGAAGCCAGACTTTGCTTGTGGCGGCCAGTATAGCTATCAAAGCGGGGGCGGTCATGCAGTTCTCTGCGTGGGCTACGATGACACCGATCCCGATAATCGCTACTGGATCATGCTAAATAGCTGGGGGAATAGCGCTTTGCGGCCCAACGGGCTGTTTTACATGGACATGGACATGAACTACGACTGCAGGTACGCAGGCCTAGGATATGCATTCTACTGGATGACCCTGGACATTTGCTATCCAGTCAGCGAAAATAAGCCGCCTGATGTGCCCGAGATGCCCGATGGCCCAATCAAAGGATATGTCAATAAGGCTGCTTTCTACACCACTTCCACCACCGACAGGGATGGCGATCAAGTCAAATTCATATTCGATTGGGGCGATAAAAGCACGTCAGAGACGGACTTCGTGAAGTCCTCTGAGAAGGTCAGTGCCTCCCACAGATGGCAGCGATCGGGAACCTATCGCGTGGGCGTCAAAGCGCAAGACAGCAAGGGCGCAGAATCTCTCTCGTCCAAGCTCCTTGCCGTCAGCATCTCCGGCACTCCAAACAGCGCACCAAAAAAGCCTACCGCCCCGGCTGGAACCAAGGATGGCTATGCTGGCAGGTCTTACACGTATACCAGTTATGCCAGCGATCCAGACAGGGATCTGATCTGCTACACATTTGACTGGGGAGACGGGAGCACATCGCAGACCAGCTATGCGAACTCTGGGCTTCGCGGACGTTCTTCTCATGCCTGGAGCCGTCCTGGAAGCTATCGGATCAGGGTCATGGCCACAGATAGCAGCGGTGCATCATCCTCCTGGTCTGAAGCCACAACAATCAAGATATCAGATGGCCGCAGCAGTCCAAATGCAAGTCCTTCAAAAAAATCCTGCCCCTGTCAAGAAAGATCATGAGGATCTGATGCCCTTATTCAGGTCCCTGGGCTAGGGCCTCAGCTTTTCTTTTTATCTCTCGTGGGTCTTGGGGAACGCGGGCAACGCCAGTCTCAATAGCAGCACGCGCCACTGCTTCCGCCACTGTGGGAACTACTCTTCTGTCCAAGGGTGAGGGTATGATGCACTCCTCAGAGATATTCTCCACCAGGCTCGCAATGGCCCGCGAAGCTGCGATCTTCATGGGCTCATTGATGTCGCTTGCCCGGACATCCAAGGCACCGCGAAAGATGCCGGGAAAGCCAAGCACATTGTTGACCTGATTTGGGAAGTCCGATCTGCCTGTGGCCACAATCCGCGCGCCCGCCTCCAATGCCAGGTTCGGCATGATCTCAGGCACAGGATTTGCCATGGCGAATACTATCGGATCTCGTGCCATGCTCCTAACCATGGCCTGGCTGACGATTCCTGCCACAGAGAGGCCCACGAAAACGTCTGCTCCAGCCATGGCGTCTGCCAGAGTGCCTGTGATCTTTCGGGGGTTGGTCGTCCTGGCAATCTCCTTTTTGATCGGGTTGAGATCGGGCCTGTCTGGATGGATCACACCCCGGCTGTCGCAGAGGACTGCATCGCGAACGCCGAAGCTCAAGAGAAAACTTGTGACCGCAATGCCTGCCGCACCTGCGCCGCTCACAGCAACGCGGATATCTGAGAACTCCTTGCCCACCACTTTGAGAGCGTTGATCAACGCCGCCAGTGCAACGACGGCCGTTCCATGCTGGTCGTCGTGAAAGACTGGTATATTCAGAATCTTCTTCAGCTGCTCCTCTATTACAAAGCAGCGAGGAGCGCTTATGTCCTCAAGGTTGATGCCTCCGAAGACCGGCTCAATTCTTGCCACAGTATCCACGATGACGGATGGATCCTTGGATGCGATGGCGATTGGAAATGCGTCAATGCCTGCGAAGTTCTTGAAGAGTATGGCCTTTCCTTCCATCACGGGGATTGAGGCCAAGGGCCCGATATCGCCCAAACCCAGGACCGCAGTGCCGTCAGTTACCACAGCCACGATATTTCCCTTGGCTGTATACTCGTAAACGTCTTCCGGATTCTTCTGGATCTCGCGACACGGCTCTGCGACCCCGGGGGTGTAAGCCAGGCTCAGATCCTGCTTGCTGCAGCATGGAACCTTGCTGTGAACGGCAATCTTGCCTTTTGCGCTCCTATGAAACGCCAGTGCATCATCTCGAAGAGACATTACAACACCTGGATTTTGGATATTAAATGGACAGTTCTGGAGGAGCAACAGATATAAAGCATGGGCCAGACGGAGAACTGATCGGGCCGGGGTGGCAGAGCGGACAATTTCCGTCGCCAAATGCAGACGGCGGGAGTTCATACGCGGCAGGCTCGAGACCTGTTGTCCCTTCCAGGGACGCTTGGGTTCAAAATGGCAGGGCGAAAAGGAGCCTTGCCAGGAAAATCCCAACCCCGGCGTTATATATTTCGGAAAGTTTCATATCCGAGTACATCGGGACTAAAAGAGCTGATTGTAATGGCTAGATTTCCAGAGGCAGAAAACAGAACATTGAATCTCAAGATATGCATGCGCTGCAATGCGCGAAATCCCATAAAAGCAACCCGCTGCCGTAAGTGCGGCTATCGCGGCCTGAGGATGAAGTCCAAGGAGAGCAAGACAGCTTAAATGAAGTTAGAGGTAGGAGGGGTCGAGAAGCTGCTGCGCCAGGCTGTATCGCAGCATGGGGCTGGCCATCTAACGCTGATCGACCCG
>JAAZNX010000001.1 GCA_012798025.1 Methanothrix sp.
ACCAGGCCCATGAGGGGGCCGACAGCTCTCTCTCCTTTGGACCTGACGAGATCTAGCTTGCTCTCCACAACTGCGCGGACAATTGCCTGAACGCCTGCTTCATCCACGCCCAAAAGGCCTGCAGTTCTGGACGCCTCGTAAGAGTCTCTTTCAGGATGTTCAGCCAGAGTGCGCAGCAAATCTACCAGGCCTTCCTTGGCGATCTGGCCGCTGGCAACGAGCGCGAAGCAATCCCTGAAATGCTGGTCTGTCAGATTGGAGACAGGGACACCCTCTCTGGCCAGCTCAATTGGTATCGTCTCAAGAGCCCTAACCACGACAGACGGAGGGACCTTATGCTCGGCCACGATCTCTTCGAAGAGCTGGTAGTTGGGAGATGCAGCCATGACGCGGGCCAGCTCAGAGCTCAAGCCCAGATCGCGCTCAAAGCGCTGCGCCCGAGCCGTGGATAATTCAGGAAGCTTGAGCTGATATAGCATCTCGTCCGTGATCACAACTGAAGGCACATCAGTCTCCGGGTACATCCTGGCCGATCCCGGCAGCGGTCTCATGTACTCTGAACAGCCATCAGGCAGGGCCCGACGTGTCTCCTCAGGCACACAGGACAAGGCCTCGCGTGCCCGTACCAGAACCGCTTGCAGTGCATTCTCGGCTCTGTCTTGTGGGCCTGTGACCATAACCACACAGTCGCCATTCCCGGCGGCAAGCAAGGCCCTTACAGCTTCCACCTCAGCTCCAGTCACGCCATAGCCTGGAAGCTCATCGGTATGGAATATACCACCGACACCTGCACGCTTTGCTCTGTCGGACATCTCCGTTCCCAGGCGACGGCCTGGCTGGATCTCCTTGCCAACAAGCCCATCAAAACCGGTCAGGAGGCCGGCCAGAACAACTCCACCACCCTTGAGGGACCTGGCTATTACCTTTGAGCTCGTGTCTGAGAAGAGCTCTGTGATATTCCAGGTCTTGTCGCTCACGTTGGCATTGCGGCGCTGCAGTTCATCTCGTATTTCCAGCAGCCTGCTCTGTCTCAATGCTTCGAACTCCACGATCTTTTCGACGAGATTCAGGGCCTGAACGCCCTTTACCTCCACGCGTGCTCCGCCTTCGATGGAGACATTCACATCCTGGCGGATGGTGCCAAGTCCACGCTTGACGCGTCCGGTTGACCGCAGGATCATTCCCAAGTACTGAGCCACCTCACGGGCATGTGCTGGAGAAACGATATCTGGGGCGGTGCCTATCTCTACTAGAGGGATGCCCAGCCGGTCAAGGGAAAAGATTAGACTGTCCCCGTTGTCTGCAATAATGCGCGCTGCCTCTTCCTCCAGACAGAGGATGCTGATGCCAACAGGTCCCTGGCTGGTATTGATGCTGCCTCTGGACCCAATATATGCTGTGCGCTGGAAGCCTGAGGTGTTGGAGCCATCGATCACCATTTTGCGCATGGTCTGCACCTCATCCACGATCTCCATATTGAGCAGGCGGGCGATGACAAGCGATATCTCCAGAGCCTCTTGATTTATCTCGCGTGGAGGTTCCTCATCTGCCTCGACAAGACATGTGGTGTCGTAGGACTTGTAGACGAACTTGCGCGATACCAAAACCTCTTCCAGTGCAGCGCGATCGATCTCCCCAAGCTCGCTTCTCGAGGGCCGAAGGTATCGGAAGAACTCGAAGTTAGACTCTTCAACTTCTCTATGTTTTGTGGGGCAGCCGCAAAAGAGCTTGCATGCCGTGTCGAGCTGCTGGTGGATCTCGATTCCGCATACAAGGCCCAGGGCGCGATAGTCTAGCCCCTCTGACACAACGTTAGCCATCGATTACCGTTCAGAGACTGCGGGAGGTTTAACTCTTTTGACTGCTTCTCTTATGTCCTCTGCCTTGACCGTCTTTCTCTTGGCGTGGTTGGCCCATCCGACCGCCTCGCGGGCCACTTCCAGGCCATAGCTCTCCAAGACCTCTGCCAGCGCATCCCTAGCGCCCTCGCTTACCCTCTTTGCCCCAGCCTCGCGTATGAGCCTGCTCACAGGGGCTACAGGAAGTATAGGCATTTGTCATTCACCTCATAAATGCGGTTTTACAGCTCAAATAGCCAGGAAAAGCAATCCTTCCAGAGCTACAGGCTGAAATAAGCCACTTATGCACTCTTATTTCCATATATAATTTTTCATAGCTTTATGAATACCAATATTACGATGATTTATCATAATTAGCTTGATTCATATTTTTTGTATTAGAAGGAACCTTTAATAAAGATTTTTTTAGCAATTCCTGCGGCAAGAAATGGTTAATCCTGCCCGCGATGCTCTCCCTTGCCCCTGAAGGGACAAGGCTCTCCCGTCGCTTGAAGCAGACCTGAAACTGAATATCGGAAATGTTATTAGGCTGCAGCGACCTCACATAAAAGGGAGAAGCTGAAGATGAGCGAATATAAAAGCAAGGCGATAATATATAAGGATTTTGAAGACGTTTACGGTCCATGTGGATGCGGCATGAACCTGGCCACCCTGCCCATCCTCCTTCCCAGACACTGGCTGGTAGAAGAGCGTCCGCCTGAGGTGGAGGAGCATGAGTTTGCCAAAGGCTTCGATTCAAGAAGGGTCTCGGGTTTCAGTTGTAACCAGGTATTGGAGCACGAAATCGATGGCATTGATTACATGGCCAACTTCTCTTGCTGCAGAGAGTGTGCAGAGAGGGCCATAAAGTGCGGATACGCCGTATGGGCTGAGAAGTCATACCCCATGCTGCTGCGCTGAACAATCCACAAGAGGGATCGAATGCTGTACAGAGTATATTCCACCCACTCCTGTCCGAAATGCGAAAAGCTCAAAAAAGAGCTGACTCAAGCGGGCATTTCTTTCGAGAATATGGATATGAGCACGCCTGAAGCGCTCACCGAGCTGCGCGTAAACGGCGTATTCACCCTTTCTGCGCCAGTGCTCCAGGTGGAGGAGAAGTTCTACACAGTAGAAGAACTCTTCACAGGAGAGTCCCTCAAGGATCTGACGAGCGTCCTAAAGGGCTAGAACTCCTTCTCACGCTTCTTCAGGCCTCGATTTTTATCCTAATTCAACTGAACGACTGGGATGATGAAGTCCATGGACCAGGTACTAAAAACAGCAGAAAAGATCAGCAGCATGCAAATCAGAGGCGCAGGCAGGATTGCCACTGCAGCGGCTGCCTCTTTGAGGGATTTTTCCCTTGGTCTGCGAGTCCAGAGCCTCGAAGAGTTCAACTCAGAGATTAAGCGAGCCGCTGATGTGCTTGTTAAAACCAGGCCCACAGCAGTTTCGCTCTCAAACGCCATACGAATGGTTACAAAATATCAAGCCGGCGACCTGGAATCCGCCCGTCAGGCGGTTATAGAAAATGCAGATCGCTTCATAGAGAATTCCAGGAAAGCTGTGGAAAGAATAGGCCAGATCGGCAGTCGCAGGATTAGAGACGGCGACACAGTGCTAACTCATTGCAACTCCCAGGCAGCTCTATCAGTCATAAGCACTGCGCACGAGGCAGGAAAGAGGGTCAAAGTCATAGCAACAGAGTCAAGGCCCAGGTTTCAGGGCATCACTACAATCGGTATGCTAGACAAGATAGGTGTCGAGACCGAACTGATCGTTGACTCGGCGGTTAGAAGCGTCATGAACGAGGTCGACCTGGTGGTGGTGGGCGCAGATGTGATCACCGCCAATGGTACGCTGGTGAATAAAATCGGCACTGCCCAGATAGCACTCTCCGCCCGAGAGGCCAGAACGAGCTTCATGGTGGCAGCAGAAACTTACAAGTTCAGCCCCAAGACCATTCTGGGAGAGCTTGTCACAATCGAAGAGCGAGAGCCCGAGGAGGTCTTGCCTGACATATCTAGGTACAAGCACGTGAAGGTGCGAAACCCTGCGTTCGATGTCACGCCCCACCAGTACATAGACCTGATCTGCACCGAGGCTGGAGCCATACCGCCGGAGATGAGCTACTTGATAATAAGGGAGCGACTTGGATGGGAGTTGGAGGAAGAGAGCTAGAAAAGGCTTCTGGCAATCTTTCAAACTTCAGCGAAGGTCTCGGGCTCTTCGCCGATTTATGTGGGTAGGAAGAAGTGCATCGAATGCGGCAAGTGCCAGAAGGTCTGTCCAATGCAGTTGTCTGTGAAAGAAATCCTGAAGATGCTCGACTGCATCAAATGCGTGCGTTTCGTTGAGGCATGCCCTAAAGACGCGCTAAGCTTTTAGCTTCTAGTTTGCATATTCATAATGCCTGTATCCCTGCTTATCTATTTTCACCAGCGCGAACTCTCTGGACGGAGCAATGATGCTCTTCTCCATTTCGCCTTCATGCAGCTTCTCGTAATCCTGCAACGATATTTGCACTCTCTCCCCCAGCTTCTCGCAAATTCGCCTCAGAGGAACAAGGGTCGCGCTGCTCTGGACTATTCCAGAGAAGACGAGGGCCGAGCATCCACTTCCATAGGCACCAAAGCACAACCGCTCTCCAGGCAAAATCTTCTGGCTCTCAATCAGGCTTGCCAGGCCCAGGTAGATGGAGCCGGTGTAAATGTTTCCCACCTGGCGAGATATGACAGTTGCGTCCTTGACTTTGGTGTTGAAGGCCTGTAGGAATTGCTTCGACCTGGCAAATCGCTTTCCAAAATCTGCATCTGCTGCCAGAAATTGCCCGGCGGATCCACAGTCTCCAGCCTGTGGTTCGGGTCCGACCTCTGCCTCGATATCCTTCCAGCGGGGCAGACCTCTCCAGTCATGCCTGAATATCGCGGCTGAGGCGTACTCGACCATCCTTGGATAAGGAATATGAAAGAGGAGATGATCACAAAAGTCGGTGACACAATATCCCTCCCCCGGCTTTATGATGCCTTTATGCCTGGCTTTTCTTGCAAAGGCATCGAAGGCGCCCCGCATGGCGTCCAGGTAGCACTGGTTGCTGTGCTTTCCGTTTACTACGGCTGTGACATCCCCTATTGGTCTGAAGAAGTCGTTCTCGTCCCGGGTAAATGTTCCATAGATCTGCTCAAGGGCGACGATCCGGGGATTCTTTTTTATCAAGAGAGATACCGATCCAGCACCCTGGGTGTACTCTCCTGGGGAGCGAAGAGGGTACTTGGCCACATCTGAGGCAATTGCTATGCCTGCTCTTCCGTCCTCGTCTGCTGCTACGCTGTAGCTCAGGGCTTCAAGAGCCTGGGTGGCGCCGATACACGCTGATTTGAACTCCACTGTTGAGCAATCCTGAAAGGAGCCCTCGCCGTATATTTGTTCAAGCATGCCTATTACATATGTCCCAATGGCTTTGGCTTCATCCACTCCCGACTCGGTTCCTACATAGATCTTGCCGATATCCTCGGGACGAAGGTTGGCGCGCCGCATGAGATCCAGGAGCGACATGGCCGCCATGGTCGCAGCGTCTTCATGCGCATCGGGAACGGCCATTTTTTCTATGCCGATCCCATGGATCAACTTGGCGGGATCGATACCACGCGAGGTGGAAAAATCTCCTGCAGCAGGCAGGAAGAGTCTTGGCACGTACACTGACAGCTCATCAATTCCCACAGCATTGGTCAAGATCGATATCTCCCCTTAAACCACAACTTCAGTTAAACCACAACTTCAGGCAGAAGGAGACCGTATGTTATTTCAAAATTTTGCTGCCACTTTCAAGATCAGTTAACAAAGCAAATTATATCAAGGATAAAAACCAATAGTAGATTGAATTTTAGGGGTGGATAATCGTATGGTCGACGGAGATGTATACAAAATAATTGAGCTGGTTGGGACGTCCACTAAGAGCTGGGAAGATGCAGTCAAGACGGTGGTCGAAAGAGCTACCAAGACCCTAAGAGACCTGCGCATCGCTGAGGTCAAGGAGCTGGACGTCAGGCTTGAGAACGGAAGGATTGCAGAATACAGGGCCAAGGTCCGGCTTTCTTTCAAATATGAAGGTGAGAGCGACTAGGATCAATTGCAAAATTGCCAGCCACGTAACTTTCCACGCGAGGTCCCAGCGGACAATTATTTTTTCTCGTCTGTCACAAGCTTGATCTGGAAGAGCTTAGGCCACAGTTTTCCTGTGACGAATATCCGGCCACCTTCGGGATCGTAGGCTATGCCATTTAGGACATCTGCTCCTCTTGCGTCCTTCTCTTGCAGAATGCCGCTCAGGTTGACTGTCCTCAATACGTCACCAGTCTGTGGCGAGATGATTGCAATCCAGTTTGTAGGCCACAAATTAGCATAGATCTCGCCTTTGATGTACTCCAGCTCGTTCAAGCCCTGTACCGGAACACCTGCTGCCTTGACTTTTATCTGCCCCAGCTCCTCGAATGTCTCTAGGTCAAGGAAATGCAGCGTATCAGTGCCGTCGCTCATGATCAGCCTCTTGCCATCGGATGTTATGCCCCAGCCCTCGGTCTGATAGCGAAACTCCCCGATCTGCGTAAGGTTCTGCCTGTCGTATACCAGACCTATGCCCGACTTCCATGTGAGCTGAACTAGACGGCCCTTGCAGACAGCCACACCCTCTCCAAAAAATGTACCATTCAGGCGCGTCTGCTGCAGAACGCGGCCTGATTTTAGATCAACTCTGCGCAGTGTCGACTTGCCATACTCTCCAGTTCCTTCATATAGTACTCCGCCGTCTTAGGCAAGCCCTTGAGTGAAAGCTTGGCTGTCATGTGGATAAGTGTGAATTACCTCGAAGCCACAGGTAGGGATCCTGCCGGCATTGACTGAATTGATGTTAGCCTGCGCTGCTAGGACTGACTGCGAAGCGCCCAAGACTGCCAGGGAGACTAGGAGCACAAGAATGTGCGAATCAGCTTTTGATCGTTTGCTTCTTGGGGTTATGCTCTTCATAAAAGTCAACTTACGGCCCATACTTGCGAAGCACCTCTGCCAGCTCAGCCATCTGCACAGGCTTGCTCATGTAATCGTCCATGCCTGCTTCGAGACACTTCTCCTTGTCGCCTTCCAGTGCGTAGGCAGTGAGGGCGATTATCTTTGGCTGCGGCCTTTGTTGACGACGTATTGCTCTGGCGGCCTCCAGACCATCCATCTCTGGCATCTGGACGTCCATCAGGATTATATCATACGACTGGCGCTCTAAAGCTTGCAATACCTCCAGACCGTTTGCAGCCAAATCTGCACTATATCCGAGCTTCTCGAGCATGCGCATGGCCACCTTCTGGTTCACAAGGTTGTCCTCTGCCAAAAGCAAACGCACACAAGCTGTAGCGCAAGAAAGCTGCTCTGCCGAGGGCTGCGAGAGTGACCTTGCAACAGTTCTTCCAGCTGGTGCTGAGCATGCTTCGATGACAAAGCTGAAGGCTGAGCCTTTTCCAACCTCGCTCTCAGCCCATATCTTTCCACCCATCATTTCTATCAGGCGTTTGCTTATGGCCAGACCAAGGCCTGTCCCACCGTATTTGCGGGTGGTGGACATATCGACCTGGCTGAAGGATTGAAATAGGCGGCCCATTCTATCAGGACGAATGCCAATACCTGTATCTCTGACTGTGACGCATATCTCATGGCGATCGTCTTTCCTTTGCGAGGTCGCTGTGACCGACACCCTTCCTGCATCAGTGAACTTAACTGCATTGCTGAGCAAATTTACCAGAACCTGTCGAAGCCTCGTGAAGTCTCCCATCAGGTTCTCTGGCACACTATCATCTATCTTGCAGACGAGATCGAGGTTTTTCTCCGCAGCCTTTGGCGCCACCAGATCCATAGAGCTCTTAATGCACTCAAGCAAGTTGAATGGCTGGTTCTCAAGCACCCCTTTGCCCTCTTCGATCTTTGAGTAGTCCAGAATGTCGTTTATGATAGCGAGCAGTGCTTCGCCACTGCTGTATATTATATCGACGCACTCTCTGAGATCAGGATCCAGGTCCGAGTTAAGCAGAAATCCAGTCATACCTATGACTGCATTCATTGGAGTGCGTATCTCGTGACTCATATTTGCGAGAAACTCTGATTTGGCGCGCATGGCCGACTCTGCCTCCTCCTTGGCCTTGCGTAGCTCCTCTTCGGCGTGCTTGTTCTCTGTGACGTCCCGAATGGACTCGATTGCCCCTGAAATATTTCCCTCTGAATCGTAAAGAGCCGCAGCACTTCCTACGAGGAAGATCCCTCCGCCCTTCAGGGTCGGCATATATGCACCGCCAACCAGAGTTCCGTTCTGTCTTCTCAGGTTGGTATATCTTTTTTCGATCTCCTCCTGGGGTTTGAGCACAAGGTCTATCAAAATCGGCCTTCTCTCGCCATAAAATGGCAGAGCATATTCATAATTGTCTTTGCCGATGATATCTGCCGCTTTTATGCCTGTCATCGCCTCTATTGCGCGGTTCCAGGCTATCACCTTTCCAGAATGATCGATGACAAAGGTAGCATCCGGCAAGAAGTCGATGATATCCGCCAATCTCCGCTCCGACTCACGCAATGCTTCTAGAGCATGCTTGTAGTCAGTGATGTCATGAAAAATCCATATGCGACCATAATATTTGCCGTCTTTTCCGACAACCGGCGAAGAATAACGGTCTAAGACCATCCCGTCCAAAAACTCGATTTCATCCCTGCTGGTTTCATACTGATGGCCATAAAGGTACCTGACCTTCTCAAGGAATTGATCAGGATTCTTGGTCTTGCCTGCTACGTACTGAAGAAGAGCTTCATCGGTCTTCTGATTCCTTATCTGTTGAGGCACTTTCCACATGTTTAAGAGCCGCTGGTTAGTAAGGATTCTTTGCGTTTTATCATCTACAACCAGGATTCCATCCAAAGAGGTCTCTACTTGAGCCTCAAGCAACACCGTTTTCCATCGCAATTCATCCTCAGCTCGCTTTCGGTCGGTGATATCGCGCGAAACGCAAAGTATTGCTTTTCTCCCTTTGTAGTCTATGAGACGGGCATTCATCTCAACAGGTATGA
Organism: Methanothrix sp.; assembly: GCA_012798025.1. Taxonomy (GTDB): domain Archaea; phylum Halobacteriota; class Methanosarcinia; order Methanotrichales; family Methanotrichaceae; genus Methanothrix. The sequence continues at coordinate 8,937 of JAAZNX010000001.1, forward strand.
TTGCCCCATCACGGCTTGCCTGGGCTGATTCGAAGACTTTCTGGCCCGCTCGCAGCACTTCATTTATACGTCCTCGAACCAGAGGTGCGATAATAGGAGGGTCTATGTCGACGGGCTTCATTTGAACCAGTTCATCGTGTGTGTATCCCAGGCGATCGCATGCTGCCTGATTTACCTCAAAGAAGTTGCCCGAGAGATCATGAATGAAGATCGCATCAGAAGCGCTATGAAAGAGCGTCCTGAACTTCTCTTCGGACTCTATGAGCGCCTTCTCTGCCTGCTTGCGCTCTGTAATGTCAACCATAACTCCCTGAAGGAATAGACGCTCTCCGGTGCTATCATGCACCACAACAGCCTCGTCGCGAAACCATACCGTCTGACCGCTTCGAGCGATCATGCGATATTCGGATTTAAAAGGTCGACTGCTGGCCATGCTTTGATTCAATTCGGCCAGAACTCGATCCCTGTCATCGGGGTGTAGCCTTTTGCGCCAGATGTAGGGATCTGCCTTGTATTCTTCAGGTGAGTAGCCCAGAATTGACTCGATTTGAGGGTTTATGTAAAGCGTAGTGTTTGCATCATCAAGAGCCGCCGTGTAGGTTATTGCAGGAATCTGCTCCAAAAGTGCCCTGTACTGAGCCTCTGCCCTTTGCAGCCGCTGTTCAATACGTTTGCGCTCTGAGATATCTCGCGCCACTGCGCATATCATCCTTCTACCGCTGAACATGATCAGATTGGCGCTGACTTCAACGTCCACAAGCGAACCATCCTTGCGAATGTACTGTTGCTCGCCCAGGAAATAGCGTCCGCGGGCCAGAACTTTTTGAACGTTGGCATCAACCCTCTGCCGATCCTGGAGGACAATATCGCAGACATTTAGCCCCGTGATCTCCACAGCCTCATATCCCAGCAAATCACAGAACGCTTTGTTGGACTCCAGTACGAATTTGGTGTCGGCCTCAAACATGAATATGGACTCAGATGCTTGATCGACCACTGCACGATAGCGCTCCTCGCTCTCACGCAGAGCTTTTTCCGCCAGCATGCTTTCCGTTATATCCTCGCAAATGATCTGGTTTTTTCCATCCACATGCTGTGCAGCCACGAACTTAATGAATTTTCTTGAGCCATCTTTGCAGGTAACAGCAAATGTCCTGGGCCTCATCTCTCCTGGCCTGGAGGCTTCAAGGTCATTAACCCAGACCGATATCGCTTCGTGCCTGTAAGCAGGATCTGGATATGCCTTTCTAAACCACTCTCTGCCGCATGGGACATCCACTAGATCGTAACCAAACATCTCTTTGAACTTGGGATTGATGTAGAGAAATTTGCCGTCTTTATCTATCATCGCCATTCCAGATGGTGCATTCTCCCAAAAAGTCTGAAACCGCTTGCATATAACTCCAGGGCCAGCATCAATCTCGTTTGGGCAAAGCCCCCGTATTTCTCCAGCCAAGCCACGGTCCTTCATCGAGAATCCTGCCGTAAGCAGAAACTTATGTTCACATTAATATTCATTTTGATGGACAACAATTCGGTAAAAGCAAATCAGCTCGGATTGTCGAGCTCGGGATGATGAGACCTAACACCCATCGTATCCCCCCGGTTTGAAAAGTTTTGCTAAAAAAAGAAGGGAGCTCTAATGCCTTTGCATCGCCTATGCTACGATAATGTCGGCAGTCTGAGCGATGATATTTACCTCGGCGAGTCTGCCTTCGACTTGCATGGAATCGCCGAAGATGCCTTCAATCAGCACCTTTTCATTATGAACGAATAACCTGACCACCCCATCCATCACTTTCTCGCGAGCTTTGCCCTTAATGGTATACACGGAAAGTTCACACATAATCTCCTCATAATAATAAGGCGGGCCCGGCGGGACTCGAACCCGCGACCCCCGGGTTAGAAGCCCGGTGCTATATCCTGGCTAAGCCACGGGCCCGCTTCTGATTTAGCCGCCCTTGGGCGGCATCTGTCCGAGTGTCAGCTTTAGCTGCTCCTGAAGCTGAGTAAATCGACCCTGGATGCGTTCCTCCTGCTTTGCCATGGTCTTCAGACGGAGGTCCATCATATCCTTTCTCTCTTTTAGCTCTTCCATCAGCTTCGACTTGTCGGCTCTGAAGAGAAGTTCGCCGACGCTCTTGTATATAACCGCGTCGTCACTGCTCTTCTCCAGTTCCTTTAGCGCCGCCTCAGTCTCGCGAATCAGAACTTCGATCTGATTCTTCTGAGTCATAACGGCCTGGGCTTGTTGTTGGAGTTGCTGGAGCTGAGCCAGCTGGTTTTGTATCTGCGGAGGCAATTCACCACTCATATATTCACCATCTCAAACGCGATCTTGACCAACCTTATCCATGTATTCAAGGCTGCCCGGAAAGAGGCTACATCCTCGCCCCGAACCAACAAAGACAGTGACCCTTCGCGAAGGACCATTTCAACGCTGGATCGATGAAGCTCGTCGTTCAGCTCTGGGACAAGCGCTTTATAAATCATCTCCGGCTCGGCAGCATCAAAGACGAACTGTGCACAGCCCTTCATATCTTCAGCCTGAACCTAACGATGCCTTCATCCACGAAATCGATCTGACCGAATGCAACTAACAGAGTGCGCAGCTCACTTGCAGGCCCTTCTCGCCAGTCCAGCTCGAAGAACCGGGCAACCGGCAGTGCGTCCCTCTCTGCGCCAGTGACCACCGGCCTTCGCCTCTTCAGGCGCACCATTGGGGGCTCTTGGGCGACCTTGAAGGCCATTTGCTCCTCTTTACCATGAGAGCGCTTGACCAACCCTCTGGGATTGCCGTGATCCTCAACCACCACCAGCCAGGTCTCGTCTTCTATCAGGCTCTGTTTTCCTCGGTTAGCATAAGGAACTGAGAGGAATGAGGCCAGAGCCTTACCAAGCCGCCTTGCCTTTGCTGACGGGTCTCGCGAGGTGGTGACCAACATCACACGGCTAACATCTTCTTGACTGTAGTGGGTCGCTCCTTCATCAGGATTCGATGTCCGCAATACGGGCAACGTATGCCGCTATACTCGTAATCGACCTCTACAGTCTTCTTGCATCTGGTGCACTTATAGGCCATCTTCTACTCTACCTCTAGAGTCTTTTTGAGAGAACGCAGTACAGAGCGGCCTAAAGATGTCTCAGGGATGAAGGAGCCGCCTGCAAAGGTGTAGCCGCATTTGCTACAGCTCCAGATGGCCGTTCCCTCTCTGTAAACCTTCGTCCTTCCACACTGGGGGCAGTCGTACAACGCCTTGGTCTTCTCTTCCAGGTCGCCGACGAGCTTTCGTGACTTGCGACCGTATCTTGGACCAAACCTGGCCGCCGACCTGCTCTTCCTTCCTTTTGTAGTCTGCTTAACCATAAGTATTACTTCCGTTTATGCTTCCAGAAACTTTTCCCGGATTTCTTTTGCCTTCTCGCATGCTATATCAACGATGCGGTAGATCTGCTCAGGCTTCAACAC
>JAAZNX010000169.1 GCA_012798025.1 Methanothrix sp.
GCGCTGGCAGCGGCTGAGGCAGGCGTTGGATTTGCCATAATGATTGCGCTGTACAGGCTGTACGGAACCATTGACCTGGACAACATCAGAGCCATGAGGTGGTAACGAATGTATGCCGATTATGCATATCTGATAGTAGGGCTGCCAGTACTGGCTTTCTTGTTATGCCTCTTTTTAGGCTGGCATCTGCCGAGGGGCGGAGGTTTCATAACAGTCCTGGCGACCTTTGGCGGACTGATAATCTCTCTGGGAATTTTCAATGAGATTTATCCCGATAAGATCGTTCATCAGTCGATGCCCTGGTTTGCCAACTTCAACGTGGGCATCCTAATCGATCCTCTGGCACTGGTGATGCTTCTGATGGTAACCTTTGTGGTTACGCTGATTCATATCTATGGCAATGGCTACATGAATGGCGATCCAGGTGCGGCAAGATACTTCTCTGAGGCGGCATTGTTCAGTGCAGCCATGCTAGGCCTGGTTTATTCCGATAACCTCCTTCAGCTCTTCATATTCTGGGAGCTTGTTGGGCTGTGCTCCTATCTCTTGATAGGATTCTGGTATCGGAAGCCTTCTGCTGCTGCGGCAGCCAAGAAAGCATTCTTGACAACGCGTGTGGGCGACGTTCTATTCCTGGCTGGCATAATTTTGCTCTACAATAATCTTGCCAGCCTGAACATCGCTCTCAAGCCAGGCGAGTACCTCTTGCAGTTCCCTGTGATATATGCCCACATCGCAGAGATCCCACCGGCTCAACTAACGCTCATCGCTCTGGGACTGCTGGGCGGAGCAGTTGGCAAGTCCGGTCAGTTCCCCTTGCATGTCTGGCTTCCCGATGCCATGGAGGGCCCGACCACTGTTTCGGCCATGATCCATGCTGCAACGATGGTTACAGCTGGGGTCTACCTCGTAGCTCGCATGTTCCCACTCTTCTATGCCGCACCCCATGCTCTGACGGCTGTTGCGGCAGTGGGAGCATTCACAGCACTTTTCGCTGCCACAATGGGCCTTACTGCGTTCGATATCAAGAGGGTGCTGGCATTCTCGACCGTCTCTCAGTTGGGCTTTATGATGGCAGGCCTTGGAGTGGGGGCGGCTGTTGGAGCCATGGCCGTGGGCGTGTCCATCTTCCACCTTATTGGCCATTCATTCTTCAAGGCCCTGCTCTTCCTATGCGCAGGCTCTGTCATCCATGCCGTCAATACCAATGATCTGCGGGAGATGGGCGGCGTTGGGAAGTACATGAAATGGACCATGTACACCATGCTCATTGGTTCACTGTCGCTGGCCGGGTTCCCATTCTTCACAGGATTCTTCTCCAAGGATGAGATCATAGTAATCGCCTATGAATACGGGACAGTGATCAACTTCCTGCCATACATATTCCTGGTATTGGCAGCGGTCCTGACAGCCATTTACACCTTCAGAATGTGGTTCTCTGTCTTCACCGGCAAGGAAAGATCGGACTACGGAAAACATGAGTCGCCTTGGGTCATGCTGGGGCCGCTCGTGATCCTGGCAGTATTCGCCTTCGGATTTGGCATCGTAACTCAAGGGAGCTTCTACAGCTATCTCGACAGTAACTTCGATCACTATGGAGTGAATTTCCAGGAGCTTGGCATAATCGGCGGCCATATGCTCGAAGGCGAGCATGCAGCAGCCGAAGGTGAGCATGCGGCAGCTGAAGGTGAGGCTGAGAAAGAGGGCGGAGCAGAAGAAGAGCACAAAGAGCCCTGGTACATCCAGATACTGCCCATCATAATAGCGTTGGGCGGCATTCTCACAGCTGGACTGTTCTACTGGGACAAGATCAAGAGGTTTGATCCAAGCCAGGTCACAGGCGAAACAGATCCCATCCGCAAGATGCTGCTAAAGGGATACTATCAGCATGAAATTTTGACCGGCTGGTTCGCAGAGGGCGTTGTCTATGGCACGGCGTTGATCTGCAATATGATCGACATCAAACTGGTGGACGGCTGGCTGAACTGGCTGAGTGCCTGGGTCATGGGATTCGCAAAGAACGTTAGAAAGGTTCAGACAGGCGTGGTGCAAAACTACGTGACTGCCCTTGTGCTGGGGATAGTGGTACTGGTGGTTGTCATTTCTATTGCCAAGGAGGTGGGACTGGTATGATCTCGAATGCGATCTCGTTGATGATCGCCGTTCCTCTTATCGGAGCGTTGATCTCCTTCTTTGCGGGATCCAAGGCCAAATTCGTGGCCCTGATCGCCTCGTTTGTACCTCTGGTCCTCTCCCTGCAAATGTACATGGAGTTCGATAAGACCTCGAAGATAATGCAGTTCGTGGAGAGCTATGACTGGGTCCCCTCATTAGGAGTAAAATACACATTGGGCGTCGACGGCATAGGATTTCCACTAGTGCTTCTGTCAACGATAGTGTCCATACTGGTGATAATATACTCCTGGGGAGAGACCAAGAAGCCCAACCAGTACTTCGCCCTTCTTCTCCTGAACGAAGTGGGAGTCCTTGGAGTCTTCACGGCACTTGACTTCTTCCTCTTCTACATATTCTGGGAAGTTGTGCTCATCCCCATGTTCTTCCTTATCGGAGCCTGGGGCGGGCCGAGGAAGGACTACGCAGCCATCAAGTTCTTCATCTACACCCATGTGGCAAGCCTGGTGATGCTGCTGGCCATCTTCGCCCTGTATTTCACCTACCAGTTGCCAGACGGAACAAGAACCTTCGATATGCTGACATTGCTCCAGGCAACGGCAGACAAGACAGTTTTCCCCACAGGCCTGCTGAACATCATCTTCGCAGGGTTGCTGCTGGGATTCCTGGTAAAGATGCCTGCCTTCCCGTTCCACACATGGCTTCCGGATGCCCACGTCGAGGCTCCAACAGCCGGCTCTGTGGTGCTGGCAGCTTTGCTGCTTAAAATGGGAGGCTACGGCATATTCAGGATCATTCTGCCAATGCTGCCGCACGTTGACAAGGCCTTTGTGACGCTCATCGCCATAATTGCGGTGATTTCAATAGTCTACGGAGCCTTCCTGGCGCTGGCTCAAAAGGACATCAAAAAGCTGGTGGCATACTCGTCGGTCAGCCACATGGGCTTCGTCACGCTTGGAGCTGTGGCCTTTACCTGGATGTCCATCCAGGGAGCCATGTTCCAGCAGTTCTCCCACGGCATCATAACCTGTGTCCTGTTCATGTCTGCTGGAACCATCCAGCACGTGGTCGGGACCAGGATCATTGCAGACCTTGGAGGCCTGGCCGATCGCATGCCCAAGTTCGCCGTTCTGATGATGGCCGGCTTCATGGCGTCCTTGGGGTTGCCTGGCATGAGCGGATTCGTGGCCGAGTTCATGGTTCTGACCGGATCCTTTGCAACTCTGCCAACCTACACCATGATAGTTGTGTTCTTGAGCGTGGCCACGACTGCAGCCTATCATCTCTGGGCCATGCAGAAGGCGATGTTCGGACCGATACTAAAGAGGTATATGGATGTTCATGACCCGCACGCATACGAGTTATTCTCAATGAGCGTGATCATCTTGCTGAGCCTGCTCTTCGGCGTTCAGCCTGGGCTGATGACTGACATCATGGGAACTGCGGCAACGCAGGTTATGCAGCCGGTCGTGACCCTTTCCCAGATGGGGGTGATCTGAAGTGGAATTCGCACACTACGCGCCCCTCTGGGCAGAGGCGCTCTTAACGCTCCTGGCATTGGCAATAGTGCTGCTGGGCTGCCTCATGAAGAACAGCGGCAAGCTCATGGGAATCTTGAGCGCAGCCGGTCTTGTAGTGGCGCTGGGCCTTGTGTTCAGCAATCTGACGATATCAAAGCCCGCACTGTTCTTCTTCGACACCATATCAGTCGACAGCCTGTCTCAGTTCTTTAAGGCTGTCTTCTTGGTGGTATCACTGCTGGTAGTGATTGCCTCTTTGTCGAAGTATACCGGAAAGGGAGCAGATGAGTACTATGCTCTTTTGCTTCTTGCAACGGTTGGCATGATGGTGGTTGCCAGTTCCATTGATCTGGTGACCCTATTCGTCGGATTCGAGCTGGCCAGCCTGTCCACTTATGCCCTGGCGGCATTTGACAAGAGCCGGAAGAACCTGGAAGCTGCCATGAAGTACTTCATCTTCGGGTCTGTCTCCTCTGCCTTGATGCTCTTCGGCTTCTCGCTGCTCTACGGCATGACAGGATCTACAAGGCTCGCAGATATCACTGCAGCATCTATGGCCAATTTCGGACCTGCAACGCTGGTTGCCCTGATCTTCGTGATCGCTGGATTTGGCTTCAAAATGGCTCTGGTGCCTTTCCATATGTGGGCGCCCGATACATACGAGGGAGCACCGGCTGTCGTCTCGGCCTTGCTTGCAGCAGGCTCCAAAAAGATGGGCTTTGCCGCAGCATTCAGGGTTCTGATGGTAGCCCTCATAGCCTTGCGTCTCGAGTGGTATCTGGCCTTTGCAATCCTTGCGGCCCTGACCATGACCCTGGGCAATTTGGCCGCGTGCTGGCAGAACAATGTCCGACGCATACTGGCTTACTCGTCCATCGCTCAGGCAGGCTACATCGCTATCGGCTTTGTGGTAGTAGGAGCGGCTTATGGCGCAGCCCCGGTTTTGGCCTTTAATGGCATTGTCGTCCCGGCAGCACAGCTCGGCATAGCTGGCGCACTGCTGCTCATCCTGGGACATGCCCTCATGAAGACCGGAGCCTTCATCGGCACCTCTCAGGTGGCATCAATGGTTGCCGCAGGGAGCAATGGCGATCCGGATGACATATCAAATTATGCAGGTCTGGCTCGCAGGGCACCC
>JAAZNX010000114.1 GCA_012798025.1 Methanothrix sp.
GCAGTAAGAGCAAGGGGAATTTCTCCAGTGGTCAGGGCAATCCAGGAGTTCGAGCCTGGAGCTAAAGTGCACGTGCTCATCGACCCAAGCATCCATAAGGGCATGCCTCATCCTCGGTTTCACGGAAGGACAGGAGAAGTTGTAGGGAAGAGAGGCAGAGCATTCGTCCTGAAGGTTACCGACGGCGACGCCACCAAAACATTGATTGCATTGCCAGAGCATCTAATAGCGCAAAAGTAGATGATTGTCAAAAGAATATTGCAGGAGGAGCTCCTAACCCTTGCAGAGGCCAAGGAGATCCTGGACCAGATCCGGCTCGATAGGGCCGAGGAAGAAGAGCTTGGTTATGAGCTGCGGCGGGCCATTAGGCATGCTGAACTCTTCGCCAAAGGAGCTGCTGAAGAGAGCAGGGCTATGGTAGAGGAGCTCAAAAAGCTTGATAAGATGACAGCAGACATCGCCGTAAAGATCGCAGATATCAGGCCCAATACCAAAGACGAGCTTAGAGCTATTTATGCTAAGGAAAGGTTCACGTTAAGCGAAGAAGAGCTTAATGGAATCTTAGATATTGTATTCAGGGGATAGAGGCTATGCCTGAGGGGAGACCGCCAAAAAGAGAAGAAGTAGCGAGAGTTCTCGATTATCTCCCCTATGGACGGGCTCCTGATACCAGAAGTTACCAGAAACAGCCATTGGTCCAGGCTGTGGGCGAGGCCAACTTTGTGCTTATGGAGATGACTCCAAGGGAGGGCGTAGTGCCCGCGGTAGGCACTAGAGTCTCCATTACAGGCAGAGAGCGGGATATAATCGATCACGTAAACCGCAGGATCGACTACTCTGAACTCACCAATAATGCCAAGCTCGAGCTGCCTTTTGAGATTCAGAGCATAGTCTTGGATAACGAGGCAAGGTTTATTCGCTACTTCAACGAAGCCGGCCCTATCACGACGCGCATGCATGCCCTTGAGCTTTTGCCAGGCATTGGCAAGAAGTTGATGTGGGCTGTGCTCAACGAGCGCAAGAGGGGGCCCTTCAAGAGCTTTGCCGATCTGATGGAGCGGGTGAAAGGGTTGCACAATCCCGAGAAGCTCATAGCCAAGCGCATCGAGGACGAGCTGATGGATGACAAGATAAAGTATCGGGTATTTACCACAATGCCCCGCGTAAAATGAAAAAGAGGGTTAAAAAAGGGCAACATTTCCTGATCGATCGTGGCGTCATCGAGCGCATTGCATCCTACGCTGAGCTGAAGAATGAAGACCGTGTGCTTGAGATAGGCCCCGGCACAGGCAATCTCACAGAAGTTCTCGCGCCTCGCGTCTCCAGGCTCTATGCAGTGGAGGTCGATCCCGATCTTGCCGCCAAGCTCGACCGTCTGGGCATACAGGTGATAAACGCCGACGCCCTGACGGTCGAGCTCCCCGACTATAACAAGATCGTCTCCAACCTTCCCTATCAAATCTCCTCCAAGATAACATATCGCCTCATTTCTAGACCCTTTGAGCTGGCGGTTTTGATGTACCAGAGAGAGTTCGCCATGCGCATGACTGCCCCAGTTGGCAGTAAAAGATATGGACGTCTGGCGATGGTCGTGGGCCACTTCTGCCATGCAGAGATCTTGGAAACAGTTCCAAAGACCGCCTTCCGGCCAGTGCCTTCAGTAAATTCTGCTATCATTAGGCTGCGGCCCAGGCTAGAGCGACCAAGCGTTGGCGCCGCCAAATACATGAAGCTCACTGAGGGGCTCTTCTTCAACCGCCGAAAAAAAGTCAAGAATGCTCTGGCAGCCCTCGGAACAAGTCAAGAAATGCTGGCCGAGCTGGACCGCAGTCTGCTGGAAAAGCGGCCCGATGATCTGACTCCTGACGAGGCGGCTCTGTTGGCCGAAGCTTTGCCCTAAAGTATGCAACCTCTATGGGTGTGGTGATCAATGTCCAATCCTGGGGCCAAGAAAAATATAATATTATTAGGATTCGTTAGCCTGCTGAATGATATCAGCAGCGAGATCATTCAGCCAATCTTGCCGCTCTTCATCATGTCCTTAGGAGGTGGAGCCGTGGCCGTGGGTCTCATCGGCGGCATTGCAGATGGGCTGCCCAGCATCCTGCAGGTCTTTGTGGGATACTGCTCCGATCTTTGGGGAAGGCGAAAACCTCTGGTCGTTGCAGGCTACGGGCTTTCGGCTGTCAGCAAGTTATTCTTGCCCATCTCTTGGACCTGGCAACAAGTACTTGCGATAAAAGCGCTGGAAAGATGTGGCAAAGGCGTGCGCTCGGCTCCCAGAGATGCCCTGATCTCCGAGTCTGTGGATGAGAACAACCAGGGAAAGGGCTTCGGGATTCACCGGGCCATGGACTCTTCAGGTGCTGTGATAGGGTCCATTCTGGCATACTCCCTCTGGAAAGCTGGCCTTGATTTTCGAACCATATTTCTGATAGCGGCTGTTCTGGCTGTGACCGCACTCATACCATTTCGTATTGTTGAGGAGAGGCCCAGAGTGCCCAACGGCCAGCTCAAGCTGAGCATCTCCGACCTCTCGCCAGGCCTTCGTAAATTCTTACTCGTCTCCTGCCTTTTTGCACTGGGCAACTTCAGTTATATGTTCTTCATCCTGCGAGCCCAGCAGCTCTTCAGCGGCAAAGAAGCGATAGCTGTACCCCTGCTTCTGTACGTTCTTTTCAACTTGGTCTACGCAGGCATGGCTGTGCCCATCGGCATATGGTCTGATAAAATTGGGCGTCGCAATGTCCTTGTCCTGGGCTATGCCATCTTTGCTGCAACTGCTCTTGGATTTGCCGCAGTCTCATCTCTGGCAGGCGTGATAGTTCTATTTGCACTTTATGGGCTGGTTTATGCAATGGTGGAGAGCATGCAGAGAGCCTTCATCTCTGATCTGAGCCGCTCTTGCGTCAGGAGCACATCGCTGGGGCTTTACTATGGAGCCACAGGTGTGACCGCCATCCTGTCGAGCCTCCTGGCAGGATCGCTGTGGACCCAGTTTGGTGCCTCTGCAACATTCGTCTTCGGCGCAGCAGCCTCGACCCTGGCGGCTCTGGCCCTCTTGAAGATGAAGGCGTTTTGAAGGAGGGCAAAATACTCCCCTTAATTCACATTTGGACATCCACAAATATTGGTTCTTTTCGGCGTCTCAAATTCGCCTGCGTCATTGTAGGAGATGCTGCCGGTCTTGTTGCAGTAGTCTACCCACCAGTCGAATGCTCGGACCTCAACGGGCTGACCCAGGAAGCAGCCTGTGAACCAGAAGTAATGCGGCACGCCCTTCAAATTGATGCCCTCACCGTTTCCCGTTGTATCAACGAAATGATACATTGCATCGCCTGGCAGCAGCACAAGGTTGTAAGCATGACCCGGGTGGCTTCCCAGCAGGGGAAGATCGTAACCCGTGCTAGCCGTGCTCATGACTTCGGTCTTGTTGTAGCCTGCTTTGCGCAGCGTCGTTGTCAAGGCGGCAGCGTAGTCTATGCAAACGCCAGTCCGAAGGATGTCCACAGTTGCATGTGTTGGAAACATGCCCAACACGGCGCTGTTCTCGCTCATGTTTATATCTGAGCGCCAGGCAGACACGCCCCACTCATCCGGACGGCAGGAAAGCCTGCTAACATTTTCATTGAAGCCCTCCCTGAATGAACAGGTTCCGGCCAGGCTCAAGCCACATGTGCGAGTGCACTCTGGATAACCAGAGCAGCAAGCTTTGAAGAGTGCGTAGCCCCGCATGTAAGTTTCCTCCGGTCCGAAGGCCCGTATTATGTAAAGGCCTCTACACCTCTTCTTGTCACCTCCTGAGTTTGCGCAGGCATAAGCGCAGGCTGAGCCTGGGATGGGCGTGCCATCACAACAATTGACTGCGTCAGCCACGATGTAGTCCAGGTCGGGATGGCAGACCTCGAACTCCTGGCATCTTGTCGTTCCGTTGGGCCAAATGTCCTGACAGGAAGTGTCCACAGGATAGTATTTCGGCCTTGGGCTGACCTTGCCGCAAACCGAACAGTCGGAGATTCCAAGCTCGATGAAGTCAGAAGAGGATACATTGGTGCTATCGGTGATAGTAAGAGTAATATTATGCCACCCTATGGAGAGGTTGCTGCGATTGAACTCCTCATCTTGCCCGATCACTCCGTCCAGATCAGACACCCAAAGGTACCGCATCGGGCCCTTTTTGTAAGCTTTGGCCTCAAAGTACACAGCTTCATCACGGGGGAACGTGCGAACGTCCCCTGGAGAGAGGATCTCGGCTTTGAGCTGCTCGCAGCTGTAGCTTTGGCTCTGCATCGAGGCATTTGCGTATGCGTATTTCGGGCCGTCGTTCATGCAGCCGCATTCATTTGTCTCAGGGATCATTGCGCCTCGCATGCCCAAACTCGTCTCGACTGGAACGTGAACGAGAGTTGCGACAGAGAGAAAGATCAGCAGCAAGCAGAGCAAAGAATAAAGAAGATAGCCGCATAGCAGAGATGCTCTTCGATTGTTATTCAGGAGCGGCAGGCGCTTGAGGCTCGTCTTGGCGATGAAGAGGAATCCACAAAAAACGAAAAGAACCCCTGAGATCGACCAGGTCTTCCAGCCATAGGGCAGAAAGGTCATGGCAGCCTGACCCAGAGGAAAGCCAGCAAGACCTGCAAAAAAAAGAAGAGCGGAGCCTCTCTTGCTATGCTGGAACGCCAGAGATGCGGCCACTATCATTATGATGCCGATACAGGCCGCCCATTCATTCAAGAGGGCAAGAGCCACAAGTCCGAAGAGAGAAAGAATGAGGTCGAGCATTACCAGTCCTCGCTCAGCCATCCGGCTTTCCGCTGCGATGGCAGCACCCAGGGCGCCAGCCAATCCTAATAGGATGAAAAGGATCGCTCCAGCTGCAGGAGATAGGGCGTTGTCATACTCTGTCTGGTGGCCAAGAGATGGTAAGGCGAAGAACAGGACCAGGCTGCCTGTAATGATAGCAAATAGGATGCCAAGGATTGCCGGAAGCGCCAGGATTTGATTGCCTTTTTTTGCCATCAAATGCATCAAGGCGAGCAGGGGAATTAAAATTATGGGCATATGAGCATTATTACTTTTAATAATATTATGATCTACTATTATTTTACAAATAAATGTTATATACTAAGAAAAATCTAATAAAAGGTGGAGTGACCGAGAACATGATATCAAAAATAGCCGTACTGATCTTGATGCTCCTCGCAATACCTTCGACGGCCTTTGCCCTGGAGCCAATTTATCTGGGCAGCGGCCACAGCGACCAGGCCATCAACCTCGATGCTGGAGCAAAGCAGCCCA
>JAAZNX010000028.1 GCA_012798025.1 Methanothrix sp.
AATCCTGCTTCAGTGACTTCTGATAGGCCTTCCATCCAGGGCACCAGCCTGTATGCCAGCGCCAGATTCTGGAGATGATGGATTGAGGATGCCTATCTGAATATCTTTTAAGAGGGCAGTTATTGCAACCAAGTTTTTTTTCAGCCATACTCCTTGACTTGTCATATTTCTATAAGATTCTACTCATCGAGGTCTGAGCTGCAGAAGATGAGGCCTGATAGGGACTTGAGCGCAAACCGATTAGTTTTAGCTGGTCCATTTTCTTGGAATCGAGAACGTCCCGGAGGGTTGGCCAAGGAAACATCATCAAATACGGCAGAACAGCTAAAAGCACTCAGCGCTTAAAATGCACCACCAACCACTAACAGGCTCAATCTCACAAGCTTCATGACTTCAAGCAACATGAACCTCATCGACATAGTTGATTTTCTGCGCTCACCGATAGTTGTGAAGGCGAATTAGTAAGTCGACTACCCTAACCTAAACGCTTTCCAGTACCGCCCTCAGTAGCTCCTTGTTTTGTCTTACCTCAGTGAGTCCTGGCGCGGAAAATTCCATTTTCGCGCGAACTTCCTTAAGGGCTGCAGTCAGAATCTCCATCGTCTTCATGGAACCAGGACAAGATTTGTTTACAATAACTTGCTCATCTGACCCGTAGATCCCAAGAAATGGAAAGATGCGACAGGACCAAGGCCGTGCTGCGTAAAGCTTGCAGCCGGTCGCACTGACATCATAAAATTTACATGGCTTGGTGTGCTTGAAGTCCAAAGCCCCTGGCTTTTCAGGATCGGGAATGGTGTACTTTTTGATGGCTTTGTTCAGCGGTATTTTGAGATGCTTTGCCAAGGCTGCTGCATCCTCGGGCCTGAGCCTGATGGGATCGCCACTGGTGCAGCACTTGCCGCACCGCTGACACTCAAAAAGCATGTGGCAGGCCATGCGGTAGTAGTCGACGGTGGTGTACTTTGGCGCGGCCAGTTCCATGAAGACCTGCTCGTCGGGCAGTGCTGTGGCCTTGAGGAGCATGATTGCGATCTTCTTTGGGTCTTTCAGAGTCTCGGGCATGTGCATTCAGGCATTCGTTATCCAGCTTTATCCTCTCATCTTAGATGGACATCCTTTTCAAGCTTGTCATTCATCTTGATTGGGGAGATAAGGGAAGAGGTCGCTTTATGTCCAAGGAGATCGTCCTGGTCGGCAGGTCCAACGTTGGCAAGTCCACCCTCTTTTGGGAACTGACGGGAAAGAAGGTAAAAGTCGGAAGACGCCCCGGAATTACCCAACACCCATTCAAAGCCTTGGTTGGCGGTGTCTATTACGTGGACATGCCGGGTTACGGGTTCATGTTCAAAGCATCCAAGGTCAATCAGGAGAAGACGAAGGACCTTATTGTGGAATACCTCGAGAAACACGGAAGGGATATTTTGCTGGCAGTGCAAGTGATCGATGCAGCCTCTTTTCTTGACATCGCAGATCGCTGGGAAGGGCGTGGCGAGGTGCCTTTTGAGGTCGAGCTATGGGAGTTCCTGTGCGACATGGGCCTGGATGTTGTCCTGGCAGCAAACAAGGTGGACCGCATCGCCAAGCTTGACCTGGATAATGCGCTGGACCTGATCTGCGAGCGTCTTGGCATGCTCCCTCCATGGAGGCAGTGGATCGACAGGGTTGCGCCCATAAGCGCAAAGCGTGGCCAGATCGAGCCTCTACGAACCATCATCGCCGGAAGGCTTGCCCGAATGACCCAATAATCAACCAGAAGTGGCTGGAGGTATGCCCTGTAATTCGAACTCCTTCTTCACCGCCTCTCTGATATCACAGCCTATTGTTTTGGCTACATTTCTGGCAGGAACTGCAACTTCCAGCCTGAGCGTTAGCTGCGAATATTTCGAATCCACGAGGAGAACGCTTATGGGCTTGTCCTTTAGCACCATGGGATGGCTGCGGGCCTTCTCCAAAATTATCTCCCTTGCTCTATCTATATCTGAAGCTTTCCGTAGATCGAAGTCTACGCTCCAGGTTATCTCAGGCTCCCTTATCGACCAGTTGATTATGGGCTCTGTGCTCATTACGCTATTTGGAACGATGATTCTGCGGTTGTCCGTGGTGCGAATTACGGTGTGTCTCAATGTCAAATCCTCTATCTTACCGTGGTCTCCTTTGAAGTCCACAAGATCGCCTACTCGGAAGGGCTGAAATATTGCTATGAATATTCCCGAGGTGAAGTTGGAGAGTGAGTCTTTGGCTGCGTAGCCGATGGCCAAGCCCGCGATTCCAGCGCCTGCGAGCATGGCAGTGGCAAGGCTATGCAACTGAGGTATCTGGAGTATGACGAGCATCAGGCCGACGATGTAGATGGCCGCAGAGACGATCCTCCGAATCATGAGCTGCATGGTCTCGTCCATCTTTACCTCGACCTTGCCTACTACCTTCGGGATATAGTTCAGAAGCATACGGTCTACAATGCGAACTGCTGCACGGGTAAGAGCTACTATTAAAAGAATAATTATCAGATTTATTATTATAGATGCAACATCTATACTATGCACGGTATCTGCAAGGATCTGCAAAGAAACCAGGTCTACATGCTTTCCAGTGATGGAATCCACGCTGTACTGTATCTGATCTGCCAGGATTTGGGGGTCTGTCAAATTCACTGCAGCGCCGAGGTCCATCGAGGATAGCATAGAAAAAGAATACTTAAAAGTTTCTGCGAGGTCGTGCTGGTGATTGCTTTGCTAAAGTGTGACTAAATCGCCATCTCCTTGAATTACTGGCTAAGCCCATCCCGGGAAAAATACGGTCAGGCCTGACACCCCGCCCACGCTCTATGCCTTCTCGTACCTCAGCTCCAGCCCGTCTTCCCTCCAGTCGAACACCGGCACGCTCTTTCGCCTTTTGCCCGATGCCCTCAGTGCCTGCACCACGAGAGGCACTGTGATGGTGGCGTCGGAGAAGACCTGCACCTTGCTCGCCTCTTTCTTCACCTTTCCCCAGGAGACGGCCTCCTCGAAGGTGCAGCCTGAGAGGCCACCCCAGTGCGGCGCATCTGTAGTGTACTGAAGAGCGTAGCTGTGGCCCCCTGAGTAGTCACCTATGAGCTCTGCTATTACTTCCGTCTGCTGAATGAAGTTCTTGGGGACTCCACCGCCGATGTAGATCACGCCGGTCTTGGAGGACTTCTCCACGATTCTTGTGATCTCATCCACATCCTTAATCTGGTCTACCATAACCTTGCAGCCTTCGCGCAGCGCCATGACCATGCCGATTCCCCATGAGCTATCTCCCAAGGCAGGCACGAAGATGGGAACGCCTGACCTGTGAGCTGCTCCCAAGATGGTTGTCTCCGGCAGGCCCCTGCCCACCATGTCCATCAGCTCGCGTGAGGAGTAGCGCCGAGCAGGATCGAGGCCCTTCACGAAATTGGATATATGGTTGTCGGCTTTGTGCAGCTCTACCTCCGAGACGAAGACATCATAAATCCTGTCGATCTTACATTCATTGAGGTAGGCGTCATCTGCGCATGCGCTGCCTCGATAATGTACGATCCCAAGGCCTTCGCACAGATCGTGAAACAGGTTTGCTCCTGTGCTCACAAGACAGTCAACCTTTCTCTCTCGCAGGAGGTAAGCGATGAACTCACCAAGGCCAGCCGGGACCATCGCTCCAGCCAGGCCGAGGAATATGGTCACATCCTCATCCAGCATACGCTCCCAGACATGCAGGGATGTCCCGAGCTGGCCCCCCTGGAAACCCATCTTGCCCATGTCTTTTACGAGACCTGCCACATCTCTATCAACCATGGGGATTGTTGTCCGTATCTTTTCGCCATCACAGATAAAGCCATGACCGTGATCCATTTAATCCGCTCCAAGCAAGTCTCACAACAGCCTGGAGACGTTTAAAGATTATCCATTTCTCGTGAGCTCTGCATGAAGCTTATATACCAAAAAGGTCTCTAAAGCAAAGTTCGATACGATCATGTGGAAAGCTGCGGATTCTTTGGAGCTCTACGGAATAGAGAACTGGGGCAACGGCTATTTTTTAGTTAACGATAAAGGTAACATTATAATACTTCCGAACAAGGACCGAACCCAGTCCGTGGATGTGATGGACCTGATCGAGGAGATTGAAAAATCCAAAGATCTGGAGTTTCCAGTCCTCCTGCGCTTCCCACAGATCTTGGAGGACAGGATCAATGATATCACAGGAGCTTTTTTAGGCGCGATAGATGAATTCTCCTACAAAGGCACCTATCAACCCATCTTTCCCATGAAGGTCAACCAGAGAAAAGAGGTCATAGAGTACATCATCAAGTATGGCGCCAAGTACAGAATCGGGCTTGAGGTCGGGACCAAAGCCGAGCTCCTGGCAGCACTCTCCCTTGGTCTCCCCAGGGAGGCGCTGCTCATCTGCAACGGCTATAAGGATGAAGATTATTTGCGTCTGGCCCTAAGTATTCATAATGTTAATAATATAGTGATCGTTGTCGACCTTTTTGAGGAGATCTTCGATATCCTGAAGTATGCCGGGCAGATGGGCATTACACCGAGAGTTGGAATGAGGGTAAAGCTCTTTGCCCGCGGCTCGGGGCGCTGGGTGGAGTCTGGCGGAGAGTCTGCCAAGTTTGGCTTATCAACTAGCGAGGCGCTGGAGCTGATGAGGATACTGCGAGAGAACGGGCTAGTTGACAGCCTGAAGATGATTCATTTCCATATCGGCTCGCAAATCACAGATATTCGGACTATTAAGAACGCCATGAACGAGGCCGCGCGCATATACGCAAAAGCCCGCAAGATGGCTAATATTGAGTACTTGAATGTTGGAGGCGGCCTTTCCGTTGATTACAACGGCTCCAACACAGCTACGCCATCCAGTGCCAACTATACATTGCAGGAGTACGCCAACGACGTAGTTTATACTGTGCAAAAGATCTGTGAGGATGAGGAGGTGCCCTGCCCGACCATCGTTTCAGAAAGCGGCAGGGCAATCGCAGCCTATCACAGCATGCTCATCTTCAAGATCATCGGGAAGAAAAATGCAAAGGACTCACCGCTGCGCACCCCGAAAGACGAGGACCCGATACAGATTGAAGATCTATGCAGCGCCTTCAAGGAGATCAACATCGACAACTACAAAGAACATTATCATGATGCTCTACAGTACAGGGATGAGCTTTACGACTCATTCAACCTGGGAAACATTGGCCTCGAGGAGAGGGCGAAGGGCGAGACGCTTTTTTGGATGGTCTGCAAGAAGGCCGCCTTCCTCGCCAAGCAGGCAGGCGACGAGTCCGACGAGTTTCAGGAGCTGAAGAAGCTGGTGAGCCAGAAGTACATCGGCAACTTCTCGCTCTTTCAGTCAGTGCCCGACATGTGGGGTGTGGAGCAGATCTTTCCCACAATTCCCTTACATCGCTTAAACGAGATGCC
>JAAZNX010000140.1 GCA_012798025.1 Methanothrix sp.
ATACCGATCTCCCAAGAATCAGGAAGTCTGCACCAGCCTCAAGTGCTTGCGAAGCTGAGCCGCCCTGCGCGCCCACTCCTGGCGAAATGATGATCCTTTTTCCAATGATGGAACGAACTTGCTTGATCTTCTCAGGTCGCGTGGCCGGTGCGACTACCCCGGCTGCATCCACATCCACAGCCAGCCTGGCCATCTGCTCTGCAATTGGCGCCATGAACAGCTCCGCACCGGGATGGCTCATCTCAGTGACCACGAAAAGGTCGGCGCCCCAGTCCGCTGCACCCTTGGCACAGGCCTGCAAAGAGTCCTTTCCAGGAAAGGCATGAGCGATTATACCGCTGGCTCCAGCTGCCAGCGCAGCATTGCAGATGAGACGATTGGTATTGGGAGTGTCGGCGATCTTCAGGTCTGCGATAACTGGAAAGAAGGCCGAGATCTCCTTCACAATGCTGAGGCCTGATGCGAGAATGAGCGGGTATCCAATCTTAATGGCATCGAAATAATCTGTCAGCCCTCTTGCCAGTGATAGGGCTCTGGCCCTTGTTGTCACGTCCAGCGCCAGGATCAGATGAGTGTCTTTTTTCATGAAATCGTCACTTGTATATCACGCGCAGTTGCATATCAGCTCTACTGCTTCTCTAAGGTCGCCGACAACCTCGCTGCCAGATCTCATGCTTTTGCGGTCCAGGAAGAGCGCATCCAGGCCGGCCTGCAGCGGAGACTCATAATCGTAGTTGTAATGATCGCCAATGTGCATCACCTCGAAGGGCTTGGCGCCCAGATTATTGCAGACAGCGCTGTAAAGCATGGGCGATTTCTTCACCTCTCGAAAGTCGCTGGTAGCCGAGAAGGTCTCGCAAAAGTAATCGGCGAGGCCGTCTAGCTCAATGTCGATGAACTCGCGAGCTGCATTGGAGGTCACAACCAGCTTGTAGCTTTCTGCCAGAATGTCCAACGCCTCCAGGACCTCTGGATACGTCTCGATCTCATCCTCGTAAAGCTCCAAGAGTTCATCTTTGCCGATCTTTAATTCGAATTTATCTATCCAGTACCGCAGGTCGTACCACTCCAGATTGTCGCTGCCGATCTTCATGTACTCGCCGACCACATACTCCTTTGCGGCAGCAAAGTCCAGCCCTGACTTTTCTGCAAACAGGCGGGGCATGCCTTCCATCCAGACCTTTTCCACGAACCTTGAGTTAACCAGGGTGCCATCCATATCCAGGGAAATGAAACGAATCATCTTATGCTCCGGTTGATGGGCATAAATCCATCTATGGGCTATTATTCTTTTCGGGACTCAACATGACTGCAAGAACTTCACATGGCTGCATGCGACTGGCACGCATTTGGAACGAAAGTGGCTTGTATCTCATCTCTGTTTTTATCAGGCATGCGCAATTTCGTCATCATCGGAAACAAGGCCATTACAACGCCCACGTTCTCTCTTGAGGACATCCCCGGCACCTCTGGACGGCTCGACATACTCTGTCGCTGCGTTACCGCAGCCTTCGTCCTCTCTCATGGCATACGAAAAGACGTCTGCGTCTACCTCGTGCTCCTGGGCGGCGAGATCCCAAAGACAATTCAACTCAGGGGCGAGACCCTCCGCCACCTGAACCCGGATGAGCGCACAACGGCTGCATTGCTAAAAAAGGCACTTGCAGTGTCTGACACGCCTGATTGGGCATTGTCCACGTCTGGCATATTTGTTCGGACAGGAGGGCTTGCAAACGTTCTTGCTGACCTGAAGGGCACGAGCATGCTGTGCTTGCGAGAGGAAGGTGCTGATATTCGCAGCATTACGAAGAGCGATCCTTCCGGGAATGTGGCATTCATCCTCGGCGACCACATGGGCATTGCGCCTGAAGAGGAGGCTGTAATTGAGCAGGCTGGAGCAGTGGCGGTCTCCATCGGACCTGTCAGCCTGCATGCGGATCACTGCATAGCTCTTCTAAATTGGATGATGGATACAAATTTTTTCTGGAAATGATCAGGGCAGGTCATCGTCATCCAATTGAGATAAAGGATCGCCTGGGCATGAAATGTCATATGCAGGTTATTTGGGCCCTCTATGAGACTGGCTTTTCTCATCTGGCATCTACGCTTTACTAGTAATTAGGTGCGTGGTCTGAAGGCCAAGGGGGCCTGGGCTGGATGCTGTCCTCTATCTGCTGCACGCTATTGAGGCTGTCGCGCAGCCGGTCGATGGATCCGGTTCGACAGAACTCCTTTGAGATCGCATGCTCCGGAGGGCACGGGCTGAGCATCGATGATCCCCGTAAGATGCACGCTCTGCGCTCGCTGCCAGGGGGGAATGCGTTTTCGGCACTAGGGCTGGGGTGTATCCCTTATGCTTGCTTCGAGAGGATCGAGCCGGGGAAGGATATGGGCGAGGATGGCAGAGATACTGTGGAGGGGCAATCATGATCGGCTTTCGCCAGGGTTTAAATACCCCTTTGCATCCGAATACCTGGCGAAAAGACCCCTCCTGAAAGAGCCATCCTGGCGCAAGATTAAAGCAGAATGAGCTCTTTTAAGTGGCTATCGCAAAGCACATCCCGATGAAAAGGGAACTGAAAGATTTAATCTCTTAACGCAGATTTTTACCCATGAAGCGCATCGCAAAGCACATCCCGATGAAAAGGGAACTGAAAGACCCGACAGCGTTCGAGTCCGTCGGGTACATAGACGAATCGCAAAGCACATCCCGATGAAAAGGGAACTGAAAGTCGTGACCAGGCCG
>JAAZNX010000142.1 GCA_012798025.1 Methanothrix sp.
CCAAGTCGAACACGAGCCTGATCTTCACCCTGCCCGAGGGGAGAAGGGTTTTGGTCTCAGGCTTCGTCTTGATCTCGCAGCCCGAGAACAGAATACAAAAGAGAATGCAGAAGACGAGGTGGAAGTTATGAGGGATATCGGACTGGACGTTAGCGCACCGCAGAAGGAGTGCAACGATCCGAAGTGTCCCTTCCATGGTACACTGCCTGTGCGCGGCCAGGTCTTCGATTGTACCGTGGTCAGCGACAAGATGGACAATACCGTGGTAGTTTTGCGCAAGTTTGAGAAGAAGGCAAAGAAATACGAACGATTTGAGAAGAGACAGTCCAAGATTCATGCGCACAATCCCCCATGCATTGATGCAAAAGAAGGGGATCGTGTCAGGATAGCGGAGTGCAGGCCCCTCTCCAAGACCAAATCTTACGTGGTAGTGGAGGTCCTGAAATGAGAGGACATAAGGCCAAGATCCCAAGGGCGATCAACACTGGCGCATACCTGGATTGTGTGGACAATACAGGTGCGCGGACGCTACACGTCATTTCGGTAAAGAAATACCGAGGCGCGAAAAACCGGCAGCCCTGCGCAGGAATCGGGGATATGGTAATAGTCTCTGTAAAGAAGGGAACTCCAGAGATGCGCAAGCAGATCTTCAAGGCAGTCATCATTCGCCAGAGAAAGGAGTTCCGCAGGCCCGATGGCCTCAGGGTGAGTTTCGAGGATAATGCCGCCGTCATCGTAGATGACGAGGGCGTTCCCAAGGGCTCTGAGGTTAAGGGACCCGTGGCCCGTGAGGTTGCCGAGCGGTTCGGCAAGATCGCCTCAGCGGCATCTATGATTGTGTGATGATTATGAAGAGCATTCAGCCAAGGAAGCAGCGGAAGGAGAGGTATACGGCACCGTTGCACAAGCGTCAAAAGTACATGCATGCACCCTTGAGCAAAGCTCTGCGCGAAGAGCTGAAGAAGCGCAATGCGGAGCTTCGCAAGGGCGATACTGTTAAGGTAATGCGTGGAGATCACGCAGGCACCGAGGGATTGGTCGAGGATGTGGATCTCAAGAGGTGCACCATCAAGGTAGCAGGCGTGAGCAACTACCGCGCGGACGGAACAGAAGTGCCCAGAACCCTTCATCCCTCCAATGTCATGATCGTAAAGCTCGAGCTTGAGGACGCAAAGAGGGAGAAGATCTTCGCGAGGCGATCCGCGTGAGCAGACACCAAAAGAGGGTAACCATTCCCGTGAGCTGGCCCATTGCCAGAAAGACCAAAAAGTGGGTGGCCAAGGCTAGCCCCGGACCTCATTCATCACAGGAGAGCATACCTCTTGTAACTATAATTCGGGATATGCTCAAGCTCGTGGATAATGCTCGCGAAGCAAAGAGGGTCCTTTACGAGGGCAAGGTGTTGGTGGACGGAAAGGTCCAGAAGGATTACAAGCTGCCGGTTGGCATATTTGATGTAATATCCATCCCGCTTCTTGATCAGCAATACAGAATGCTGAAAGATGCCAGAGGGATGTTCTACTTAAGCCTTCTTGAGCCAGGCGAAGTGAGAAAGCTGGCCAGAATTGAGAACAAGACAATTCTCAAGGGCAATAGACAGCAGCTCAATCTATCCGACGGCTCAAATAAGCTCTACGAAGGAGAGTTCAAAGTGGGCGATTCTCTTGTTCTCTCAATTCCCGAGAAGAACATCGAGGACAGGATCGAGTTCAAAGTCGGCAACCTGGCCATGGTCGTAGGTGGAAAGCACGCCGGACAGACTGGAAAGATCAAGGAGATCATAACCGTGAAGAGCTCCCAGCCCAACAGGGTGATAATCTCTGGAGACGAGGAGTTCGAGACCATAGAAGATTACGTCTATATGATCGGAAAAGACCAGCCTGTAATCAAACTGGGGGCAACTAGATGAATGTCATGCTTGAGCCCCGCATCGATAAAGTTGTCGTGCACGTGGGCGTGGGAGAGAGCGGCCAGCGGCTGGTCAATGCAGAGACCATCCTAAAAGCCATTACGCATCATACGCCTGTTCGGTCGATCGCCAAAAAAACTCTGCCAAACTTCGGCATCAAGAAGAAAGAGCCCATAGGAGCAAAGCTTACCTTGAGGGGTAAGGCGGCTGAGGATTTTCTGGCCGTAGCACTGAAAGCTGCAGGAAGCAGCCTGAAGAAGAGCCAGTTCGATGAGCAGGGCAACTTCTCCTTTGGCATTGAAGAGCACACCGACTTCCCTGGCATGAGGTACGACCCTGAGATCGGCATATTCGGAATGGATGTCTCAGTGGCGATGAAGAGAGCAGGTTATAGGATTGCCCGAAGGCGCATCTGCCAAAAGAGGCTCCCTGCCAGGCAGAGGCTGGGCAAGGACGACACAGTGGAGTTCGTCCAAAAGAGGTTCGGCGTAGTGATCTTGGAGGCAGCATGAAGAAAGGCAAGAAGGTCTTCGGAAGGGGTGCAAACACCTGCAAGCGCTGTGGTAACAAGAATGGCCTGGTGAGAAAGTACGGAATATACCTGTGCAGACAGTGCTTCCGAGAGATTGCCCCTGAGATGGGCTTTGAAAAATATTCGTAGGTGGTCACACGTGTTGTTAGATCCACTGGCCGATGCACTGTCCGTTATTAAGAATGCGGAGAGCGTTGGCAAACCCGAATGTATGATCCATCCCGCCTCCAAGCTCATAGGTCGAGCGCTTAAGGTGATGGCGGACCGTGGCTACATCGGTGAGTTCGAGTTCGTTGACGACGGAAAGTCAGGAATGTTTAGAGTAAAGCTTCTGGGAAGGATTAACCGCTGCGGCGTCATCAAGCCCCGGTTTGCAACCAAAGTCTCGGAGCTTGAAAAATGGGAGAAGCGATTCCTCCCAGCCAGGAACTTCGGAGTGCTGATCCTTAGCACAAGCAGGGGAGTCATGGCTCACAGCGATGCCAGGGCCCAATCACTGGGTGGACAGCTCCTGGCCTATGTATATTAGGTGGTCGCAATGGTCAAAGAGATTGCACGACAGATAGAGATTCCAAAAGAAGTTGCCGTGACCGTGGATGGAAATACCGTTACGGTTAAAGGCCCCAAGGGCGAGATCTCCAGGCAGCTTTCCTATCCTGAGATAGAGATCAGGAAAGAGGAATCCCATCTGGTCGTGAATTCCAAACTCGATCGCAAGCGTCAGAGGGCCATGGTTGGAACCCTGGCGGCGCACATATGCAATATGATTAAAGGCGTCACTGAAGGATATGAGTACAAGATGAAGGTCGTGTACTCTCACTTTCCAATCCAGCTCAAGGCGGCTGCAGACGAGCTTATCATCAATAACTTCCTCGGCGAGAGGAAGCCTCGATCCGCCAAAATCTTGCCCGGAACCAAGGTGAATTTAGGAAAGGATGAGGTAGTGATCACAGGCATCGACAAGGAGCGCGTTGGCCAGACTATGGCCAATATCGAGCAGGCCACGCGGGTGCGGGGATTCGATATCAGGATATTCCAAGATGGGATATACCTGGTGGACAAGAGGTGACCGGGATGGCACAGAGATTACTGAGAGTGAGAGCCAGGCAGAAGGCCAAGAAGCCTGAGTTTAAATTTCACGATTCACATAAAAAGAAGAGGCTGCCCACAAGTTGGCGAAAGCCTCGCGGTCTGCACAACAAGCTCCGGCAGCAGATTGCTGCCAAAGGCAAGCTGGTAAGGCCTGGGTTTGGAAGCCCCAAAGCAGTACGAGGATTCCATCCTTGCGGCCTGCCGGAGATGCTGGTGAATAACGTTGCAGATCTGGAGAGGGCAAAGGGCTATGCTGTGCGCATCGCCTCCGCGGTGGGAATGAAGAAACGCCAGGAGATCCAGGCCAAGGCTGTGGAGATGGGCTACAAGGTACTGAACCCCAAGGGAGGCGCCTGAGATGCCCGATTTTAAGACTCAGCGCAGGTTGGCAGCAGCGGAGCTCGCCGTTGGCGAGAGTCGCGTCTGGATCAATCCCGATCCCGAAGTCGCAGGCGATCTGGCGGATGCCATAACTCGAGAGGATATCCGTTCCCAAATTGACGCTGGAAATATCAAGGCTAAGCCCAAAAAGGGAAACAGCCGGGCAAGATTCAGGGCCAGGGCAGCCAAGCGGGCCTACGGCCACGGCAAGGGAGCAGGGCGCAGAAAAGGAGCCCAGGGAGCTAGGACACCTCATAAGGAGCAGTGGATGACTAAGATCCGCGCTCTGAGGAAGAGGCTGAAACAGCTTCGGGATGACGATCAGATAGACCGGCATGCCTACAGGTTGCTCTACCGCAAATCCAAGGGCGGCGAGTACAGAAGCATTTCGCATCTCAACGCCTACATCAAGGCCAAAAGCCTTTCCAGAGGTGAGTGACTTGGCTACAGGACCAAGATACAAAGTGCCCTTCCGCAGGCGGAGAGAGGGCAAGACCAACTATCACGTCAGATATAAACTTATACTATCGAAGAAACCGAGGGTTGTGGCCAGAAAGAGCAATGCCAGCACCACAATACAGCTGGTTGTAGCGGAGCAAAAAGGCGACAAAACGCTGCTGACGGTCAATTCCAAGGAATTGGAAGGCTTCGGGTATACTCTTGGAAAGGGCAATTTGCCAGCAGCATACCTTACAGGGCTCCTCTTTGGAAAGAAGATGCTGGCCCTAGGGGTGAGCGAGGGCATAGCAGACATTGGCCTGCATGCATCCACTCGTGGCAACAGGATCTATGCTGCTATAAAAGGCGTCGTGGACGCAGGCGTTCATGTGCCTCACAGCCCGGAGATCTTCCCAGAGGATGAGAGGATTCGCGGTGAGCACATAAAGGAACACACCGGAGCGGACATCGTGGCCCAATTTGAGCAGGCCCGCGAGAAGATACTGGGGTGAGACTGTGGATCAGAAAAAGAAACGCGATTTTTACCAGGAAGAATGGGTCCCCAGGACCAGGCTGGGCAGGCTAGTTTTCGAGGGCCAGGTAACTACCTTCGATGAGGCTATTGCGTCGGGGCTGCCTATTAAGGAGGCAGGCCTGATAGATGTGCTTATTCCCGGTCTTGAGGACGAGGTTTTGGATATCAACATGGTTCAGAGGATGACCGACTCCGGAAGGAGGGTCAAATTCAGAACCACTGTGATAGTAGGCAATAGGGATGGCTATATCGGCCTTGGTGAAGGCAAGGATGTTCAGGTGGGTCGTGCGATCAAAAAGGGTATCGACAACGCCAAACTGAATATCATGAAGGTCAAGCGCGGATGTGGTAGCTGGGAATGCGGCTGTGGTTTGCCACATACTGTTCCCTATGAGGTTGTAGGCGAGTCTGGAAGCGTCAGAGTGGTGCTCATCCCTGCCCCTAGGGGCCTTGGGATAGCCGCTGGTGATACCTCCAAGAAGGTCATGGATATGGCAGGCATCAAGGATGTCTGGACAAGAACGGCCGGTTCGACAAGGACCACCCTCAACTTTGCCAAAGCTACCTACAATGCATTGATCAATACCATAACAGTGAGGGCCTGAAGATGTTTGCCATAGTGAGATTGAGAGGCGAGGTTAATCTCAGGCCAGAGGTTAAGGACACCCTGGCGATGCTGCGCATTCACAGGGTCAACCACTGTGCTGTAGTCGGGGAGAACCACCACTATCGTGGCATGATCCAGAAGGTGAAGGATTACGTCGCCTGGGGCAAGATAGACGATGACACTTTGGCCATGCTCCTTGAGAGGCGTGGGCGGCTGAGCGGAAATCGGCGTCTTACAGAGCAGTTCTTGAAGGAGAACACACCCTATCGCTCCTTTAGGGAATTTGCTTCGGCTGTGAACTCTGGCTCTGCAAGCCTGACGGCCTATGGAATAAAGCCCATCTTCAGGTTGCATCCGGCAAGAAAGGGCTTGAAGACCACAAAGAAGACTGCAGGGCAAGGCGGAGATATCGGCTTTCGCGAGGACCTGGCAGATCTTATCAAGAGGATGAGGTAGAAAGCGATGGTTAGACCAAAGACGAAGGAGCGCAGAGGCCACAGGACATACCACGGCAAACACAAGAACGCGCGAGGGGGTGGCTCACGCGGCGGTCGCGGGGACGTAGGCAAGTGCAAGCATCACTTCATGCGGTCCATCCTTCTCGGCACCCAGATGGGCAGGCATGGCTTTGTCCGTTTGCCGCTGTCCCAAAAGCCTGAAGTGGTCAACGTAGACATGCTGGACCAGCTAGCTGGGCAGGATGGCAAGGTTGAGCTCGGTAAAATGAAAGTCCTGGGTCGCGGCAAGGTAACCAGAAAGCTGACTGTAAGTGCAGCTGGTTTCTCGGCTACGGCCAAGGACAAGATTGAGGCTGCTGGTGGTCAAGCAGTAGTAGTATGAACCAGCATAGTTTCTTTTATGCGATAGAGCCCTTTGTGCGCAGACTCCC
>JAAZNX010000206.1 GCA_012798025.1 Methanothrix sp.
CAGATCTTTTCGAGGCACCACGATCACCAAGAAAAGATCTGAGACTCGGTTTAAAGGCATTGTCTGCACGGGGTGAAAGAAAAGAGATTTGTAATGGCATGTTAAATTGTGGCATATGAAAGAGAAGTGGCTCATGGCCCAGGGGCGGTGGGCGGAGATCAAGCCCAGGATCACCACTGCCCTCGAGTCGGGCTTCGACTGTGTGCTCGTGGATAAGGAGAACATCGACCGCGTTCGAGAGCTGGGCGGCATCAAGGTGGCATGTTTCGGCTCTGAGCGAGGATCGGAGGACATTTTAGTCATTGGAAGAAATGGCGAAGGCGATGGTTCCATTCCCCTGTCAAAGGACCAGAACAATTCCATGGACATCGCCCTGGCCAGGACCATCTCCGGCGTGAAGGCTGGCTACGTGATCATAGCCAACAAGAAGTACGAGCAATTTGCAGTAGAGCTGGGCAAGAATGTAGACTACCTAATAGTCATTGGCACCGATTGGAAGGTCATTCCTCTGGAAAATATGATTGCTGGGCTCCAGGGCGTGAAGGTCAAGATCATAAGCGGCGTGAAGACTGCACAGGAGGCAACGCTCGCTCTGGCAACTCTCGAGCATGGATCAGACGGCGTTCTGCTCGAAACCGCAGATCTCTCGGAGATCAAGAGGGTCTCACAGGCGGTCGAGCAGTCGGAGAGGAGCAGGTTGGAGCTTATCCCTGGCATTGTCACAGCCGTCAGGCCAGTTGGCATGGGCGACAGAGTTTGCGTTGACACTGCCAGCATGATGACCCCAGGCGAGGGCATGCTCATCGGCTCTCAGGCTAAGGGCTTCTTCCTCGTGCACAGTGAATCTGAAGACAGCCCTTACGTCGCTGCCAGGCCCTTCAGGGTGAATGCGGGAGCTGTGCATGCATACATCCGCGTCGGAGAGAAGACGCGTTACCTCTCTGAATTGAAATCAGGAGACGAAGTAACCATTGTGAGCAAGGATGGTGAGGCAAGGAGCGCAATCGTTGGCCGGGCCAAGATAGAAAAGAGGCCAATGATCCTCATCGAGGCGGAGGCAAAAGGTGAGAAGATCAGCACTCTATTGCAGAATGCCGAGACTATCAAGCTTGTCAGTCCACAGGGAAGACCAGTTTCAGTGACCGAGTTGAAAGCAGGAGATGAGGTACTGGTTCATCTGGAGGAGAGCGCGCGGCACTTCGGCATGAAAATTGAGGAGAGCATCGTAGAGAAATGAGGAATGGCAACTATTATGATGCTCAAGCCACGGCTGGTGGCCGTCCTGGGGAAGGAGGCTGCCAGAGATGTCATGGCGGCTGAAGACGCCGACATGGTCGAGGTCCGGCTGGACCTGGTTGCCGGAGATCCACTGAAGGCCATAAAGACGGTAAGAGAGCTCACCTCACAAGCAATGATCGCCACCAACCGCATGCAAGCTGAGGGTGGGCAGTTCAAGGGCAGCGAAGATGACAGGCTCGAGCTTCTTTTACAGGCTGCTGATTTTGCCGATTACGTTGACATCGAGCTGCGATCCGACGCCAGATCCAAACTGATGAAGAAAGTAAAGAAACCCGTAATAGTATCCTACCATAACTTCGTTTGCACACCCGGCCAAAAGGAGCTGCAAACTATAATGGATGAGATGAAAGGCTGCGGAGCTGCCATCGCAAAGATTGCTGTCACGCCAACCAGTCTGAAGGACAACGTGGATATCCTGAATTTTCTGCTAGATGCCGACATGCCTCTGTGCATGATCGCCATGGGACAGATTGGCAGACACCTGAGGGCAATAGCTCCAATTTACGGATCTGCTCTGGCCTACGGCTACATCACCGAGCCTACTGCTCCAGGGCAGATGAGCGTGGCAGAGCTGAGGCAGGCGCTAAGGCTGCTCGACCCTGCCTATTATCTCAGATCTGCGTAAGACTTATTTGTGTAAAATGATTATTCAACTGCCATGGATGTGACTGTAGATGTTGGTGGCAGGCCTGGTCTGGATTGTGGAGGTTTTTGTAGCTTTTGTTATTTTAAAGGCGTAAAGAATGTAGAGCCACTCGGATGCAAGCGATGCAAACCTCATAAGAAGAGCTGCGATTACTGCAGGAGAGCTGTGATTGAGATTGAACCAGGCTTCAAACCACTGGAACAACTGATCTTTGAGGTAGCACAGCAGAGCTGCGGCAATACACCAGATAGGATCATCGTCAAAGGAAATGGTGACCTAAGCTGCTACCCAGATATTCTTAAATTCGTCAAGACTGTCAGCGACGGAAAAGTGCCTGTATGTCTGGACTACACCAGTGGAAAGGGCTTCGTTCGAGGAGATGAAGCAGGTCCGCTCATCGATGCAGGGGTGCGTAGGGTCAGCTTTTCCATATTCTCCACGGATGCCGAGCTTCGCCGCAAATATGTGAACGATCAGCATCCAGAGGCCGTGCTGTCCAACCTGAGGATCTTTTGCGAGGAATGCGATGTTTACGGCATGATCGTTTTAATACCTGGGATCAACGACGGAGCGAAGCTAGAGAAGACCGCCCGGGATTTAGAAGAGATGGGCGCAAAAGGCCTTATGCTTATGAGCTTCGCAAATACCAGGGCGCAAGGTCTCATCTTCGGCAATGAGCCCATAATGCCGGGAATAATTCCTTATTCCGTGGAGAACATCAAGAGGATTGCGATTATGGTCGACGAGGCATATGATATGAGAGTCATCGGGACTCCGCTTATGGATCCTTACACAGGCGCACCCTTTGCCCTTGCCCATCACAAAGAAGAGCTTAAAAAACTTCCGGCAATAGAGAATAGTGCAACCGTCATCACCAGCTCCATAGCATATCCCTTTCTCTCATCGATATTTGGAGAGCTGGGCAATGAGGTCAACGTTGTTTCAGTCAAAAAGGAGATTGGAAACCTGATGACGATAGAGGATTTCAATGAACTTGACCTTAAAAATGTAAAGGAGAGGGTTATTATTCCAGGAATGGTACTGGCTCACGACAGAGAGATCAGCAAGGCTTTGAGGCGTGATGGCCAAAGAAGGCTAGCCTTCAGAGGTCCCGATGACCTCACAGTGGAATCGGAAAGAAGCATTTATATGACGCCACAACATGTTCTGGACAGGGAAATCGAGGCATTCACTGGGCTTATTGAGGAGATAAATGAAGTTGGTGTTGAGCCTTCGGACCGTTTCACGGGCATCCAATGCATTCAAGATGGCCGCACTTCTTCTCACATTTTGAGAGATCCTGCTTTCTCTTTCACATGTTAGCCTTTTTCCAACCTATTCCTTACCTGCTCCTGCAATCTTTCCAGTGATCCTTTTGTGCACAGGCGTCTCTCGCATGGAGAAAAATCCTTTGGGCTGCAGCCCGCTAAAATCCCCATAACCCGATCTGCTATCTCGTCGGCCCCCATCGCCTCCAGCCGGTCAAGGAAGATGGATGCACGAGAGTTGAACTCCCGGCATTTCGCAGGGTCGGACGCTCCGCGTTCATGCAGATCAGATAGTTCATTCAACTCTTTTAGAATTTCTGACCATCTAACTCTGTCCATCTAGACTCTAATGGGGCCACGGCGATTTGAACGCCGGTCACAGGACCCCCAGTCCTGTAGGATACCAGGCTACCCTATGGCCCCGTACAGCGAAGCTTAGGATGTGGAATTGGCATATAAGGATTTCCCAAACCCCCTGACAAGTGCAGCCCAAAGTTCCTTTTGAAATTATCAACTAGAGACGTCGATCCTTTGACAATCGAGCCTCACGCATATCCCCGGCGCTCAATCTCCCTCGATCTCTTCTTGCGCAGCTCACCTGCCAGCTTCTCGTAGTACTTCATGGTATCCGGCGTAACCGACGGTCCAGTCTCTTTTATTGCTGCTAAAAAATGGCGCTGGCTCACAGTATGAGACTGCATATCCTCTCTTAGTGCCAGGCGAACCGATTTTCGAGCAACAGCAGCAATGTCCGCTCCAGTGTACTGGTCAGTCATGTTCACGAGCTCCTCGATATCTACATCATCAGCTAGAGGCATGCTCTTCAGATAGACATTGAAGATTTTGAGCCGCGAGGGCTTATCTGGCACTGGCACCATGATCAGTTCATCAAAACGCCCTGGCCTGAGCAGCGCTGGGTCGATCAGATCTGGCCGATTAGTGGCCCCAATTACTATCACGCCTTTTAACTCCTCCAGGCCGTCCATCTCGCTGAGGAGCTGGTTGACAACCCGCTCTGTGACATGAGGCTCCCCCAATGATTCGCCTCGCACTGGCACAAGAGCATCCAGCTCATCCAGGAAGATGATGGAGGGCGCAACCTGCCTCGCCTTGCGGAAGATTTCTTCAATTTTCTTTTCACTCTCGCCATACCACTTAGATAGCAGAGAACTCCCCTTGGCTGTAATGAAGTTAGCCTCACTCTCATTGGCCACGGCTTTGGCAAGCATGGTCTTTCCTGTTCCAGGCGGACCGTAAAGCAGAACTCCCTTGGGAGCATCCTGACCCAGGCGACGGAAGCTCTCAGCGTTCTTCAAAGGCCACTCCACGGCCTCCACAAGGAGCTGCTTGACGTCCTCCAGGCCGCCAATATCCTCCCAGCTTATATCTGGCACCTCGACTAATATCTCTCTCATGGCCGACGGCTCCACTTCGCGCAATGCAGCCTCGAAGTCGTCCTTCTTGACCACCAATCGGTTTAGGATTTCTTTAGGTATTGTGGGCTCTTCCAGGTTGATGTCCGGCAGGACACGTCGGAGAGCATTCATGGCAGCTTCGCGGCAGACAGCCGCAATATCTGCACCAACGAATCCGTATGCTATTTTAGCGAACTCGTCAAGATTGACGTCCTCTGCCAGAGGCATGCCCCTTGTGTGAATCTGGAAGATCTCCTTCCTTCCCATTAGATCCGGGACGCCCAGTTTGATCTCCCGGTCAAACCTTCCCGGTCGGCGCAATGCGGTATCCAATGCTTCGGGCCGGTTGGTAGCCCCAATGATGATGATATTCTTCCTTTCTTTCAGGCCGTCCATAAGGCAGAGGAGCTGTGCGACGACACGGCGCTCTACCTCACCTGTGACGTCTCCTCGTTTGGGTGCTATGGAGTCTAGCTCGTCCAGGAAGACTATCGCAGGAGCGTTCTTCTCCGCCTCATCGAAGATGTCCCGTAGCGCCTTCTCGCTCTCTCCATAATACTTGGACATGACCTCTGGCCCGTTCACCGATATGAAGTAGGCCTCGCTCTCATTTGCCACGGCCTTGGCAAGCATGGTCTTGCCCGTTCCTGGCGGTCCCTGCAAAAGTACGCCCTTTGGCGGATCTATGCCCAGTCGATCGAAGAGCTCGGGATGCTTGAGGGGTAGCTCTATCATCTCCCTCACCTTGGCTATAGCTGGCTTCATGCCGCCTAGGTCCTCATAGACAACAGAGGGAACTGCCCTCTCCGAAACCTCCACCGCCTGGGGCAGAAGCTCTATCTCAGTTCCATCTGTTATCTTGACAATGCCTTGAGGATTTGTCAAGACCACACGTAGTTTAACCTCACCCAGGCCAAATGACTGCGATCCAATGAAGTCACGGAAAAGGTCTTGGAACACCAGCCCGCTGCCGAAAGTATCTGGAGGAGGCTTTCGAATGCTGGTAGTAGAGAGGAGGTCCCCTTTAGTCACAGGCCTTCCATAGAATATCCTGGCAAGAGCGTCTCCGGAAGCATAGATCTGCATCCCCTGCGCAACAGGCGCAAGGGTGACGCGTTTGGCTTCGCTCCAGCTCGCCTTCCTTATCTCGATGTACTGACCTATGCTTGTGCCCGCATTCGACCTTATGAGCCCATCCATCCTGACCAGATCCAGCCCGAGATCTTCTGAATATGCTTGTAGAGCTATGGCTCCCGTGGACCGTGTCCCTTTTATTTCAACGATGTCAAGAACGTTCACCCCCAGTTTCTCCAACTGCTCCTCGCTTATCCTTACAGCGCCTTTGCCTACGTCCTGCTGGCTGGCTTCTGCTACTTTCAGTTTAAGAACTTCTTCGCTCATCTCACCCATCTCACTGACCAAATTAGAGATGGCCCTCAAGATAAATAAAAGAGATGCAAAATCACAACTTATTCTGGCTTTATCTTTCCGACCTTGACCCAGTAGTCTTTGATGGCCGCATGTAGTGCATCAGCGCCCAGATTTGAGCAGTGCATCTTCTGCGGCGGCAGCCCATCAAGCTCGTCCGCTACATTCTCTCGGGTGATGGACATGGCCTCCTCAAGCGTCTTTTTCTTGGCCATCTCAGTGACCATGCTAGAAACAGCTATTGCCGAGCCACAGCCATAGGTTCTGAACTTGATATCATCAATCCGGTCGTCCTTGACTTTGATAAATATCTCCATAAGATCGCCGCAGACCGGATTGCCGACTTTGCCGTAGCCATCCGGGTTATCTATCACGCCCACATTCCTGGGGTTCAGGAAGTGTTCCATGACCTTCTTGGAGTAACCTATCTGTGCCATCTAAATCACCATCATAGTGGCGAGAACGGTGACGTCCTCCTCGCCTTGAAGTGCAGGACTTCTTGATCCATAGAACACCCTAGGGTTCTCCACAGACTTGAACTCGACGCCAGTCCGCGCTACGCGACGTTGCCACCCAACGAAGATCAACATGAAAGTAAATATAGTTGATCTACGCGCCACGAAAATGATTAATATGTGTCAATGATGATAGTTCTCGCGAGGCCGAGGAATATGATTGAGATAGACGGCTCCTATGGTGAAGGCGGTGGCCAGATAGTAAGGACGGCAGTGGCGCTCTCAGCTGTGACTGGCAAGCCTGTCTGCATAAGAAGAATCCGGCAGGGTCGCCCTAAGCCAGGGCTGGCTCCGCAGCATGTTCATGCGATCACAGCACTAGCGGGCATATGCAGTGCTAAAACATCTGGGATTGAGCCAGGGTCCATGCAGATCACCTTCGAGCCCGGAAAGATTCGCGGCGGCAGCTACAGGGTGGAGATCGGAACTGCCGGGAGCGTTACCCTTCTCATGCAGTGCCTCCTGCCTGCCTTGCTGAAGGCCGAGGGACCCATCGTTGTGGATGTGCATGGAGGTACAGATGTTCAATGGTCTCCAACGGTAGACTATTTCCGGCATGTATTTTTGCCTGCGCTCAGGTGCTTCGGCGTCAAAGCAAGCCTCGATCTCAAGCAGAGAGGGTACTACCCCCGAGGCCAGGGTTTAGTTATCTTGCGGGTCGAACCTGGTGCTCTTCAATCGGCGCACCTTTCAGCTGCGCCCAAAACGCCAGTGCATGGAATCTCACATTCCGGAAACTTGCCAGAGCATGTGGCCCAAAGACAGGCCGAGTCTGCCGTCCAGTTGCTAGAGCAGGCCGGCTTTGCAGCAGAGGTTGCCACAGAGTCGCATCGTTTGCCGTCCATGGGCAGCGGCATAACCCTCTGGTCAGGCTTCATGGGAGCAAGCAGCCTTGGAGAGCGAGGCCTGCCGGCAGAAATGGTGGGACGAAAGGCTGCAGAGGAGCTCATAAAGGAGCTTGAGTCCATGTCCGCAGTCGACATTCATCTGGCCGATCAGCTTATCCCTTATCTCGCCCTTGCGGGAGGCAGCTACACCGCTCGCAAGGTCTCAGCGCATGCCATGACGAATATATGGACCGCAGGGCACTTTCTGAAAAGAAAGATATCTCTAATTGCGGGGAAGAACACAAAGTTCGAAGCCCTCTAGGACGAAGACGAATAATGCTGAGCTAGTACCTTTTCAAATACGATTCGATATATTTTTTTATCTTCTCTCCCTTATAAACTCCTGAGTGCCCTTCGCATAGCACGTCCGCCTGCAGAGCCAGCAGTTTTTGCATAGATTGCCTCCACATGGCCAGGTCGGAGCCCCACAGAGGCGAGAACGGCCCGTGGATATCCTGACCGAAGAGAATCCTGCCGTCATCGGTGTCGATGTACACGGAGATGCTTCCAGGGGTGTGGCCGGGTGTGTGAAGGAAATTGAACAGGAGATCGCCCAGCATAAACTGCTCAAGCTCGCCATTGAGAAGTGTGTCCACCTTGACGGGCTTGTAGTCCGCGCCGTACATGCTGGCGGCGGTCAGATCATTATTCTCACCCTCAATTCCAGCTCGGTCCATCGTATGAGCAATGACCTTCGAGCTGTAGCGCTCCTTGAAGGCAGACAGGCCGCCTATGTGGTCAATATGACAGTGAGTTGCGATTATATGCCAGATCTGCGCAGGCTCAAATCCAAGCGATCTGATATTGTCCTCAATTCTCTCAGTGCCATAGCCTACGCCGGAATCGATCAGCACCAGCTCACTACCAGCGTCGACAAGATACACATAGGCATCCTCTGAGGCGGAGAGTTCAGGGCCACCTACAGCATAAACGCGATCGCAAATGGCTTTTGCTCTGGTCATGATCGATGATTGGATCTTTAAAGCTTAGATCTTGTGCCTGGCATTCTCTTCCACATCTTTTCGAATGGACCTCAGTTTTCTGATGCTATAATAATACTCTGCCAGCAGGACAATGGCTGCCAGGGCCATGATGGCGAAGATCTTCGTCAAAGCCTGTAGGGCATTATTCTTGTAATAATTTACTTCGATATACGAAATCTGTGAGGTGTTATACCAGGTCAATACGCTTCCAAGATCTCCCGTCTGGAAATCATCTGGAGCAGGATTTGCAATTCCCAGGATTCGATTGCCTGTTGTGTATCCGGGCGGAAGTATTATGCGCACTGGCTCTCCATCTCTTAAAGGAAGTACGAACTGCTGTCCCTGCTGAGGCATGATGTAGATCAGCTTGCCTGTGACGTTTCGATCGAAGTTCAGGCTGTAGATATGATCTCCCCGCCAGAAGAGGTAGCTGCTGTTAAACCCCACTCGTGCTCCGCACAAATCCAGCAAAGTGATGTTCTCAGCCTTCTGCGATAGGGTGAGATTCAATTTGCTGGCGTTTACGGGCTGAACGACCACAACCTCTTTTAATCCTAGGCTGTAAACGGTGCCGTTGAATTCATCGTAGCTGCGGGCCGAGCTGATGAATGCAAGAGCTATCAAGGCCAGTGTGATGAGAATCAAGGCCTTACGAGAAGTCGCTCTCGTTTTAAGGATATTATCGTACATCTACACCCTGGAAAAATGCGCTCCCACTTTATCAATGGCGCGCCTTCATAACGAAGCGGCAACTATGGCCAAAACCTAAAATGCCCTTGACTTCAACCCAAGGACAGTAATACTTTGCCTCTCTGATCTGAGCCGAGATCCCCATGGTCCCAGGAAGGATCGATTCAAAAGAGGATCGAGGCATGTTCAAAAGATATCTTAAACCATTACCGTCTTGATCCAAGCAAGATAGCTGAGCTCGATGCCCTTGAGGTCTATCATCGCGGTGGCATTGCAGCCTTCTTGGACGAAATCCTCTCCACTAATGTTAAATCCTACCAAGTAATGTGCCACCTAGAATGACAGATGTACCTGATATTCCTCTGGATCAGATCCAGCAGCGTGTCGTAGCCATGTGGATGGGAAGCTTTTACGGCAGCAGCGGCTATGTTGCTCGTAAGCTTGGCAAGAAGGGTCTTCGCGAATTCCAGGATATTGGAGCCCACCAAGTTGCGGCCACCTTCAAGAAACTGGGCCTGGCAGGTCCAAGGGATGTAGCCCTGGCCATTGCAACCAATGAGAAAAATCTCTTCGGAAGCGTGGTAGAGGTGATCGAAGGAGAAGGCACTGTAACGATCAATCGTCATCGCTGCGGATTGATGGAGGGTGCCAAGTCGTTCGCCCGTGTTGGGGCCAGCCTGATCGCCAAGGAGCACTGTAAGACCTGTGTGGAAAGCCACTGGCAAAAGGTCTTCTCGGACCTCAATATGGCTGTGCAAGTAGAGCATACTGAAGACGGCTGTGTAATGACGATTTCTGCTCTTCGTTAAATTGTATGGGTGGGTCGTGATCTGAAAATAGGTTGGAGCTTTTGGTGCTCGCATCTGGAGAGCGATAATGTGGATGCTCTCAGCTCCTGCAAGTTAAAACATTCAAATCATTGGCTTTAACATTCTTGGAAGATGGATAAACCATCTATAATACACACCATCTGCAGAAAGATAACAACTGTGAAATTATCTATCCATTCTTATCTGATTCTGGGCATTTGAGCATGTTCTTCGTGTAAATCTCAAAAGATATTTAAGCAATAACTATGCAAGATATCACAAACCAAAAGTTGTTCGATGGCAAAAGGAGGATCAAAAGATGGATAAATTTCTGGGCATAGTTCAGGATGGCAGGTTCTCGATTTTGTTTCCCCGCCCTCAATGCTGCACTGTCAGGCTGACCCGCATCGCCAGGCCAGCCTCCATCGCTGAGGAGCTGACTGCATCGCATGAGATAAACCTGGCAGAGCACGAGGGCAAGGCTCTCATGGTGACCGGTGTCCTTCCTGAGCGCAAAGGCTGGCTCTATGAGGCAAATGTGATCGATCAGGCTGGGCCCATTCTGACCGAGGTGGTCAAGGAGACATTCGGGCCAAGATAATGATTGAGGCCTCTTGGAGGCGATCGTAGAATTCGTGCAGTGAAAGCATCTGCCAGACGGAAAGAGGCAAGATCGGGCCAGACGGGAAGCTCTTGCCTTGAATATTTCGGATCCAATTTTATTTCATAAACCGGAATGTGGCCAAGTGCCGCGTCGATGTGCAGTTGCTTAGCCTTCTAAGATCGACCGGCAGGAAGCCACTATATATTC
Organism: Methanothrix sp.; assembly: GCA_012798025.1. Lineage (GTDB taxonomy): Archaea > Halobacteriota > Methanosarcinia > Methanotrichales > Methanotrichaceae > Methanothrix. The sequence goes on from JAAZNX010000206.1 coordinate 10,752, forward strand.
CAAGAAACGACATATAAATCTTCATGCCCATACTTCGAGACGACAATGACCTGAAGAGCGCTCTTCAGAGCTGCCATACGATTTGCGTAGTCGGCATCTCGCCCGATCCTTACAAGCCCAGCTACTTTGTCTCAGATGCCCTTTTGAGCCGCGGCTTCAAGCTCTACTTTGTAAATCCAAATTATGAAGGCAGAACCATCCTGGGCGAGAAGGTCTACGCCTCGATTCGCGACATTCCCGATAAGATCGATATCGTGGATGTCTTCAGAAGGCCTTCAGCTGTGCCTTCTCTTGCCGAGGAGGCAAAGGAGAAGGGCTTTGAGGTCTTCTGGATGCAGCCGGGCACAGAAAGCCCTGAAACTATAAAGAAGCTTGACAAGGAAGGCTACAAAGTGGTTGCAGGAAGATGCGCTAAGATTGAATCAGCCAGGTTGCTTTGAATTGTCTTTTAAGCAAAAGCTAAATAGCCAAGCCTTCAGTACCCCTAATCGATGTTCTCCGGCTGGGACGAGTACCATAAGATCAACAAGGAGCTTGCAGAACTGGTGAGAAGCCTTCCCGAGTCCGACCTGGGAGAGGTCATCGGCTACGTCCTCTCCGCCCCCGGGAAAAGGGTACGGCCGCTGATCCTTTTATTCTCCGCAGAGGCTTTGGGAGGGACTGCACATCAGGCGATGAATGCGGCGCTGGCAATTGAGCTGGTTCATGCAGCCTCTCTGGTTCATGATGACATCCTTGACCTTGGTGTAGAAAGAAGGGGCTCTCCCAGCACTCTGGAGCGGTTTGGACCAGAGGCTGCGCTTTTAGCTGGCGACTATCTCATATCCAAGTCAATCGAGCTTATATCGCATTACAGCCAGCCCGCTATCATCTCTTTTGCCATGGCCTGCATGAACATGTCTGAGGGCGAGATGCAGGACCTCTCCAGGACATGCTCGCCTGCAGAATACCATCAATGCATCTCCAGGAAAACGGCCTCGCTCTTCGCTGCCTCAGCTAAAATCGGCGGGCTGATAGCTGGGGCTACTGCGGCTGATTTGGCAGCATTCGAAAGCTACGGGTTGCACCTAGGGCTCGGCTACCAGGTTCTGGATGATCTGGAAGAGTATCTGGGGCTGGATCAGGGGAAGCAGTCCAAAAAGACGTCCATCACCCTGCCAAAGATCTACAGCAGCCAGCATCATGAAGGTGCAGTGCGACAGATGTGCATAAAGGTCATCGAGGAGCACAGCGTTGAGGCCAAGAGGGCCCTTGGCAGGTCATCTGCCAGAGCAGATATGATAGCTCGTCTGGAGAGCATCGTCGATGAAATGACGCATAGGGGACTGCAGAGATGCAGATCGCTAAAAAGCCTCTGCTGAAAATAGAGGCGTCCTCCGATGGGAAAGGCATTCGTCTCACTTCCAGAGGGCCTCTGTCTCCTCTGGCTGGGCCAGTCATCGAACGAATAAACAAGATCTTTGCAGATGAGAAGCCAATCAGATCCGGCCCTGATAAGTTCATATTCTCCACCTGGATCCCACCCGCACCAAGCACCGCCTTCGACCGCATGCTCTCCGCCCAGGTTGGGGCCCTGACCCGTCGTCCAGTTCCAGATCAGTTCTCTGTAGCGGTCATAAGGGCGTGCCCCAACGATTGCATTCACTGCAGCGCACCATCGCGTCAGGGAGATATCCTGGATAGCGATGTCATCAAAAGGTCGATTGGCGAAGCCCTGGAGATGGGGTCATATCTTATTACCTTCGATGGAGGCGAGCCCATGCTGCGCAAAGACCTTCCCACGCTCATATCGTTCGTGGACCAAAGGGCCATAGCGACCTCCTTCACCAGTGGGTACAACCTCACGCCCCTGATGGCTCGCCAGCTAAAACAGGCTGGACTTTATGCTGTGCGAGTTAGCATCGACAGCCCCTATGAAGAGGAGCACGACCGGATGAGAGGCCGCAAAGGTGCCTTTAAAGATGCGCTTTCGGGCATCGAAAATGCACTTGAGGCAGGCCTGCTAGTGGACATGTTCATGGTTACATCGCCCCAAAACATCGACCATCTTGATGAGGCTTTTGACCTGGCATCGGAACTGGGGGCGCATGAGCTCTCCCTTTACGAGATCGTGGCTGTGGGCCGCTGGTCCTCACACGAAGACCAGGTGCTAACTTCCGAGGATGTCGGGAAGATGGAACGCTTCCACAAAGAGAAGAACCGATTGCAAGGCCCTAGAGTGACGGCCTTGCCTTATCTTCTGAGCCCACAGATGTTCGGATGCTTTGCAGGGCGCAGGTGGATTCACGTTGATTGCGCGGGAGAAGCTCTGCCCTGTGCATACATGCCTCTGGGGTTTGGGAACGTCAAGGAGAGTAGCCTGCGAGAGATCTGGAAGGATATGCGCCGGTATGGATGGTTCACAAAAAGATGCTCCTGCCAGATGCGGGACCCAAAGTTCAGAGCAGCTCACCGCTCTATTCTTGAAAAGTGAGTTTCAAGTGATTTGAGCAGAACTTTTTTTAGCATTAAATTATATGTTAGCTGGTATAGCGCCAGATTTATGTTCCAATATGGTTAACAGAAGATCGGTGTGCCAGAAATGAATTATCGAAGATATGTGTCCTGCCTTCTCATTTTGGTCTTGTTTGTGGTGTCGTCTGCTGTATCGGATGATGATCTCCACAATCCTGGTCAGGACGCTAAGGGAAGCGCAACCCCTGTGATAACTGGTAAGAATACCCCTGTTTCGACGGTAAACACGGGATCGTCCGAGCCAAAGACAAGGCTTCTCAACCCCATGAGCAAATGGCATCTGGATCTTCAGGATTCTAAGGATAGGTCTTTAGAGCTTGAAATTTGTCAATCAAACAACGTGGTCTTTGGCAAGGGAACAATAGCCACCGATGGCCTATCTCAAAATGTCACAGCTACAGGGACGTTCTCGGGAAATAAGCTCAATTTAGACATATTCTCCGAGGACATGACGTTGTTCCGACTTGTTCTGACCATTAGCAGAAAATCCTTCTCTGGAGATTACAATGCTTATAGTGCAATCTATGTGCCCTGGAAGGGGATTGCCATGGGTAGCATCGATTAGAACGTTGATTGACGATTGGGCCATTAAGCTTATTAAAGGCTAGAATTAATCGACAAATCATTGGAAAATAGGATAAGCAGCTTTAAGGGCATGAATTTGGATGTAAAGATCCGGGTGGAGGTTCAGGATAATGAGATTCATGAGACAGAGTTTGTCGTATTTGATCGTTTTAACGCTCTTCGCATCGAATGTGCAGGCTATTGTAGATCCCAGCCAGGTGACTGTCCAGCCAGGCCAATCCCTGGCAGATCAGCTCATCGATAATAGCAATGGTGGCGGAATAGTTTCCGGCGATACAAGGTTTCCATCTACTCCCCAGAAGTCAAGAACTCTTCAAGAGAACAAGTCCTCGATTGACTGGACCATGCCCAGCACTTTGAGCGATGGCGCGACCAGCGCCAAATCATCCAGGGAGGAGGCTGTGAGTGCCAGTGCAGCACAGAAGGATTCAGCTGCCTCTTCATCTGCTGCCAGTGCATCCTCAACCGCCGAATCAGAGCTGCCGCCCACCCAACCGGCCACAACAGTCATTGGCGGAAGCTGGTCCATTGAGCTGAACGACAGTGTGATCAGGGATATGGCCCTGGCCCTGTTCCAGAGCGGAGAATACGTCTACGGAGCCGGTAACATTAGGGAAGGAAACACTACTTTGCAGGTGGCGGCGTCAGGATCTGTGAGCGATAATGAGATGGATCTGGACATCATATCCTTGGGAACCATCAATCTCTACAAGCTGAAGCTCGAGCTGGACGGAGATTTTGGCTATGGAAATTATCAGGCTTTCTCTGCAATCGGCGAAACATGGAGCGGAAGCGCCGAGGGTCTGAGGATCTCCGCGCAGGAATAGATCAGAGAGCAATCTTTAAAAGCTCTGAGGTGTGCATACCTAATTTGGAGGTATCAGGAGAATGGGATTTAAAAGTGTGATGATCTCTTTGGCATTGGTCTCATGCCTTGTAACTGTGGCATTTGGCCAAGGGCCAAAAAATCAGATTGTAGAGCCGTCGTTTCCAGAAGAGACTATGTCGGGCAGCGAGATTTATAATGAAGCCCGGGCTGGGGTCTATACCAACCCGGATGATTCCTCGCTCTCTTTTCGAAACGAGAGCCTGTTTGTAATCAGTAAGGACACCGGGATGAGCCCGAATGCCGTCAGCAAGGGTGTTAGGACTCCTGTTAAAGTAATCAAAGGACTTGGGGTCTCTCCTGCTGCAGGAAGCTGGTCCTTCACTCTGACCGATTTCGTAACCAGATACATGAAGCTCAACCTTTACCAGACAGGAGATGCGGTATTCGGCTCAGGTGAGCTGGTGGAAAATGGCGTCAGCGTACAGGTCACTGCTGGAGGCACAGTGCTGGGAGATCAGCTTGCCTTGTTCGTCACGCCGCTTGGTAGTGCGAATCTCTACCGCTTTAGCCTGACCATTCGGCCTGGATCCATGGATGGAGACTACATCCACACAGGTCAGGGAGTAACCCAGCCAGGTGTGGCGTTTGGAAGCCTTATAGCGTCTGCGGCAACAGCTGCCACAGCTTAGGCACTTTCTATAAAAACATTTGAATTTTTAGTGGCGAGGAGCGAAGATCAGCTCCTTCCCGTCCTCGCTGCTTTGCGCCATACTCCCTCATAATCGTCCAGAGATTCGATCTGGTCGTGAATGTCAATTCGGTGCTGAACCTCTGCTGCACGCAGCCTCATCTCAGTGGACAGGCGTAGCATCTCCCGGGCATCATCCTTGAGGTGCTCTGCCTCTTGCCAGAGGGTCTCCGCAAGCTCTGGGTTTGTCGGGCGGCAGTCTACAGACTCCCTTCGAAGCTCAACCTCTTTTTGCAAAGCAGCCTCATACTCTTCCCGCAAACGCTTCGACTCAGCCATGAGCTCCTCAACCTCTTGCGTCATGTCCTCAACGCTTCTGGCTACCAGATCCTTCTCCGAGAACATCTCATGCCTCCAGCATCTTTTGAAAGATTTGGTGAAACCTCATATCCTCAGTGAGCTCGGGATGAAAGGCCAAGGCAAGCAGATTGTCTTGGCGCGCTCCTACAACGACCTCGCCTATTCGCGCCAGCACCTGCACCTTTCCTCCCACATCAACGATTGCAGGAGCGCGGATGAAAACCGCCCGGTATGGTCTGTCGAAACCTTCAACCAGCAGATCCGCTTCGAAGGATTCCCTCTGCGGTCCGAAGGCATTCCGATCGATCTTGATGTCCATCAACCCAAGCGGCCTGACCTTGGCATCGCCTTCGATCTTTCTTGAGACCAGCACCAAGCCTGCACACGTAGCGAGGATTGGCATGCCGGATCTCGCCGCTGCCTTCAACTCTTGGGCCATACCAGATATTTCCAGCTGGCGGCTGATGCTAGTGCTCTCTCCACCAGGCAGCACCAGGCCATCGCAGCTCGATATCTCACCTGGCCTCCTGATCTCAAGCACCTCTCCTTTGCCAGACAGAGCCCTCTGCATGGCCAGAACATGCTCTGAGACGTCCCCCTGAAGTGCCAGGACTCCTATTCTTGTCACTTACCAGCCCCTCGTCTGCAGAGCTTCCCCTTCGGGGATGCTTGCCGCATCCAGCCCTTTCATGGCTGCGCCAAGGCCCTTGGATACCCTGGCTAATATCTCTGGGTCATCGTAGTGGTGAACTGCCTGCACAATGGCTGAGGCCATGGCGGCAGGATTCTCGGACTTGAAGATTCCCGAGCCCACAAATACACCATCGGCTCCAAGCTGCATCATCAGAGCAGCGTCCGCAGGTGTTGCCACGCCGCCAGCCGCGAAGTTGACCACGGGCAGACGCTGCATTCTGGCGCACTCCACCACCAAATCGAAGTCAGCTTCGATCTCACGAGCTACCTTCATGAGCTGCAGATCGTCCATGCCCTTCAGGCTCTTGATCTGGCCTTGGATCATCCTCATGTGCAGCACAGCCTGGCTTACATCTCCTGTTCCTGCCTCGCCTTTGGTCCTGATCATGGCCGCGCCTTCTTTGATGCGCCTGCAAGCTTCGCCCAAATTCCTAGCACCGCAGACAAATGGAATGGCGAACTTTGTCTTTTCAATGTGAAACTCGTCGGCAGGGGTGAGTACCTCGGACTCGTCCACCATATCCACTCCAATGGCCTCCAGAATCTGGGCCTCGACGAAGTGGCCTATCCTGGCCTTTGCCATGACTGGAATGGTAACGGCGTCGATGATCGACTCAATGACCGCAGGATCTGCCATCCTGGCCACGCCACCCATCTTTCTTATGTCCGCAGGGACGGCATGAAGTGCCATGACCGCCACTGCTCCGGCCTCCTCGGCGATGATCGCCTGTTCTGGGGTAGTGACGTCCATGATGACGCCACCCTTCTGCATCTTTGCGAAACCGCGTTTGAGCAGTTCCGTACCAAATCGAAGATTTTCAAGCTCCATGAATTGCCCCAAACGTTCTTAAGTGCGAGGCTAATGC
>JAAZNX010000071.1 GCA_012798025.1 Methanothrix sp.
CAGCGTGCCAGGGCCGGTCAAGAGGTTGGTCAGGATTAGGCATGCCATAAGGCCCGGAATGAACTTCGTGAAGGCGCCCGAGTTCCTCTATGTGAGCAAAGAATCCAAGCAGGGGGTCTAGGCGATGAAGGCTAATGTCATTGATCTATCAGGAAATGCAAGCGGCCAGGTAGAGCTCCCACCAGTCTTCGAGGAGGAGTACAGGCCAGATCTGATAAAGAGGGCTGTGCTTGCTTCTCAAGCAAACCGGCTTCAGGCTTATGGGCCGCACTTTTACGCAGGCATGAACACCTCGGCCCAGTCATGGGGCCCTGGGCACGGCGTCTCAAGGGTACCCAGGTTGAAGAACGGCCGCAAGGCAGCAGGCATACCCATGGCTGTGGGAGGACGCCGGTCGCATGCGCCTCAGCCAAACGCAGATTACACAGAGAAGGTCAACATCAAGGAGAGGCGAAAGGCAATCCGCTCGGCGATAGCCGCTACAGCCTGCACTGAGCTTGTAGCTGCCAGAGGTCACAAGTTCTCAAGAGAGCTGCCAGTAGTTGTCCAGGATGCCCTCGAATCCCTGAACAAGACTGCCGATGTCAAAAAGTTCCTGGTAGCTGCAGGTCTTTGGGATGATGTTCTCAGGGCAAAGCTGGGAAGAAATATCAGGGCAGGCAAGGGCAAGTTGCGAGGAAGGAAATATAAGGGACGAAAGAGCCTGCTCATTGTAGCGGGCACTGATGGTGGCCTGGGAAAAGCAGCGAGGAACCTGGCAGGCGTGGACTTCGTCACTGTGGATAGACTGAACGCAGAGCTGCTTGCACCTGGAACCCATGCTGGGAGACTGACCGTCTGGACAGAATCCTCCCTGCAAAAGCTCGGTTCAAAGAGCTCCCAGGAGGCTAAGCAATGATAATCAAGAGTCCATACGTCACAGAGAAGGTCACCGGCATGATAGACTCCGACAACACCTTGGAGTTCCTGGTGAGCATGCAGTCCACCAAGCCGGAGATAAAGAAAGCCCTGGAGGAGCTTTATGATGTCGACGTCCTGGCTGTCAGGACCATGATAACCTCCCGGGGAGAAAAGAAGGCAATCGTGAAGCTGGCCGGAGAGGGCAGCGCGAATGAGTTGGCGACGAGGCTAGGACTGCTGTAGGTGGATGATTATGGGAAAGCGAATCATATCTCAGAACAGAGGAAAAGGATCTCCTACGTACAGAGCACCCTCTCACAGGTACAGGGCGGACATCAAACATATCAAAGTCGACCAGGAAGAGACGATCAAAGGCGTGGTTCAGGATATCATGCGCGATCCTGCCAGGAGCGCCCCCGTAGCGCTAGTGGCTCTGAGCAATGGTGAGATGAGGTACATCCTGGTTCCAGAGGGCATGTTTGTCGGCCAGGAAGTGGCCTGCGGCATCTCTGCACCCATTGAGCCTGGAAACACCCTGCCTTTAGCAGAGATACCTGAAGGCATACCAATCTGCAATGTAGAATCGCAACCTGGACATGGTGGTCAGTTTGCAAGATCCTCGGGGGTCTGTGCCATTTTGGTGGCTCACGATGTTGGCGCAACAGTGGTTCAGCTCCCCAGTGGAGAGATGAAGTGGCTCAACCCCAAGTGCATGGCGACGATAGGCGTGGTTGCAGGTGGCGGAAGGCTCGACAAGCCTCTCGTCAAGGCCGGCAAGAGCTTCTACAAGTTCCAGTCCCGGGCCAAGAAGTGGCCCATTGTCAGGGGCGTTGCGATGAACGCCATAGACCATCCATTCGGTGGCGGTGGCCGTCAGCATCCGGGCAGGCCAAAGACAGTTAGCAGAAACACGCCCCCTGGCCGAAAGGTTGGTTCGATCGCCGCAAGGAAGACCGGTAAGCGCTAGGTGATGATTTTGGCAAAAAAAGCAGGATCCAAGCTTCCTAAGAGGAAGGAAGAGTTCTTGTACCGGGGACGGAGGATCTCCGACCTCGCCAAGTTGAGCATAGAGGAGCTTGCCGAGCTGCTTCCAGCGCGGCAGCGCAGATCAATCAAGAGAGGCCTGATGAAGGAG
>JAAZNX010000026.1 GCA_012798025.1 Methanothrix sp.
AACCGCATCCTCCATTCCCACCCTGGGAATATTTACCACGAACTCTTTGGTATGGCGTATGTTCTCCAAGGTGTCGCGCTTCAACCATGAGGCCAAGAGGACCTCGTCCAATGGGCGCAAGATCGGCGTGAAGTTGGACCAGGGGGCTGCATTCATGATTCCGTCTTTCGAGATGGTAGAGATCAACACCACAGGAAGAGGGAGGATGTTCTCCCTTTGATTTGGTTTCAGTATCATGGAATCCTCTTGCAATTTCAACCCTGTTCAGGCTGCAAGCAGCTTATCGGCGATCTTCTCCATCTCTGGAATCTGTGGAACCTCTTCTCCTTTCAAGCAGGCCTTGAAGACCTCTTTGTCAAAGGGCAATATCCCGATCACCTTGTTTTTATCTACAAGCTCCAAGAGCTCCTTTGAGTTCTCATCCATTCGGTTTAAGATGAAAAATACCGGCTTTCCAATCTTGTGGCTCATCTCCGAGATCTTGGCGGACAGCTGCACAGATTCAAAGCTTGGGTCCACCACTACAACGATCTTGTCGCATCCAGCCTCCACACCGCGGCCGAAGTGCTCGATGCCCGCATCCGTATCTACGACAACGTGCTCTCCGTCAGTCTTCAGCTTTTCCAAGAACTCTCGTGCCAGTGCGCCCATGGGACAGGCACAGCCTTCGCCAAAGCTATGAATTTTGCCAATGGCCACAAGCTTTATGCCGTCCTCGCCGACTACAAGCTCTTGAGGTATGTCTTTTATGGAGAACTCATCCAAGATCTTCAGACCTTCTCTCCTTTCGGATCTAAAGAACTTCATCATTTTTTCACCGAGAGCCTTCTTGCCTCCCAGAGACTCCATGAAATCTTTGGGCTGCTTAAAACCAAGCTGCTTGTAAAGTCCGAAGTTGGACTCGTCTGTGTCCACTACCAAAACTTCATTTTTTCTTTTCGCAATCTCTTTTGCCATAAGTGCAGAGATCGTGCTCTTTCCGCTTCCACCCTTTCCGCAAATAAGTATCTTCATTTTCAAATCCCTTCCTTCACAAAGGACAGCTTGTTCTGGGCGATGGGAATGCCATTGGCAACTCCCCGCTTGGTGTAGTACATATCGACCAGGCCGTCATGAGCCCAATACGAATTTGAATAGTACAAGGGCAACGCGGGCAAATCCTGGGCATAGACTGCCTGTACTTCATCTACAAGCTCTTTTCTCTTCTCAGGGTCCATCTCAGAGACCTCCTTGTCCAGGAGATCGTTGAGCTTCTGGTCAGCAGCATACCGAGCGCTATTAAAGGTATAACCCTCGCCGATGATCCTGTTCAAGATCTCGGGGTCGCCGCCCATGCCCCCGTGGCTGTTAAGTGCCAGATCGAAGCTCCACTCTCCAACGAGGCTGTCCAGGGTCTTGGAATCCACGCTGCGCAATGTTACCTTGAATCCAGCCTCATCTAGCTGCTGCCTGATCATCTCGCCTACGCGCTCGTTTGTAGAAGTTACAAGCATCTCTATCTCCAGTGCAGTTCCGTTCTTAGAGAAGTACTGCCCGTCTTTTAAGTAGCCCATCTCAGACATCAGATCCTCAGCCTTTGAAGGGTCGTATTTGTACTGCTCCACATCGGGATTGTACCACTCATTATCAGGAGCGAAGAGTCCCGGGCTGGCGACTATTCCAAAGCCACGCAGAGCACTGTCTACAAGAGCTTGTCGGTCAATGGCATAATAGAGTGCCTGTCTGATCCTAGCATCCGAAAAGGGTTCCCTCTTATGGTTAACCATGATCTTGGTGATTCCATCGCGCGGCGAATTTAAAACGACGAAGTTCTCCTTCTTGAGTCTATCAACAGCCTCTGCAGGCACGCCGATCGCATCAACATCTCCTTTTTCGAGAGCTGCAGCTGCCATCTCGCTGCTTACTTTCACAAATTTGAGCTGCTTTACCCTCGGAGCACCAAGATAGTAGCCATCATAGGCCTCGTAAAGATATGTTCCTTGGGTCTTGTCGTAGTTCACGAGTTTATACGGTCCAGTGCCAACAAGGGCCTTCTCATCCTGAAACTTCGCAGGGTTGGTGACACTGTTGTAGACATGCTCTGGAAGGATGGGGAGGGTTCCGGCTACCATATCCAGGAAAGGCGCATAGGAATGGTTCAGATAGATCTTAACTGTATACTCGTCCAGCGCCTCAGCCTTCTTTATAGGCTCGGAGTTGACCCACTGATACGGATGCTGCTTGATGTAGTCTACTGTGAATACCACATCGCCTGCAGTAAACTTTTCGCCATCATTCCACGTGGCGTTCTTTCTTAGGTTGAAGACATAGGCGTCATCTCCATCCATCTGCCAGCTCTCCGCAAGGGCTGGCACATAGCCATTCTGGTCCTTCCAGACGAGGGTATCGAAGATGAGGCTCATCCTGATGTAACCTGGGCCGCGAGAGTAGTGTCCATAAGGCGACGGAAATCCCCAGTCGCCTGTGGTATCGCCGATGGTGTAAACCGCCACCTCATCCTCAGCGCACACGGAGCTGGAGAAGAGCATAATCATGGCGAGTAAAAGAACACCTCTGACAATCGAATTACTCTTTTTCAAAAGATTTACCCCCTTTCAATTGATTCGTCCTTAGCTTTCTCTTGAAGTGCAAAAAAAGCCGCGGGGTTAACCGCGGCTTGGAAGCTTCGTTCCTATTTTACAGGACACCCGCCACCTTCAACGGATGCATTCCAGCATTCTGGAGCATGGCCAGCTTGCCTGAGTCAACCTTGAACTCCTTCAGGGTAGTGACGGCAACTTCGGGCTTGTTCCAGTAATCCATCATGCGAACATCCATGACCAGCTTGGACGCCCAGGAGGGGCCCTTCCAGTTGGCAGTTCCTGTCAGACCATACATGGACGTCCAGTTGAATCCCAAGACCAGGGCGTCTCCCTGCTTGGCAGTGTCATTCCAGCGGATGTAGATGCCTGCAACATCTGTCTGGTTGTACTTGGCCTTGAGCGCGCTCTTCTCTGCGTCTGTCAGTGCCATGACGAACATGCCGCTCTTGCCGGGCGTCGCATCCCAGCGAATCTGCATCAGGTCATCCTTGCACCACTGTGGAATGGCAACAACCTTGTAGCTTTCACTGCTGTTGGTAATTGGCAGTTTATCTTCCATGTATTTGGCCAGCATATAGCCGCTGGTAACTCCTGGACAGAGGTGATCATGGAAGCATGTGGCCTGCAGGAAGTCAAAGGTAGATTCTGGCTGGGCCCAGATATTGGCAATGCTCACCAGGGAGAATTCATTTCCGTTGAAGGCTGCCTTATTGAAGGTCGCATTTCCTTCATCAGTATGGTTCAGCATGTAATTGAGATCCACGTTGGCCTTGGAGATCTTGCTGAATACCTGATCGTCGCTCAGGGCTTTGAACTCCTCCAAGGACTTATTCAAGGATTTTCCGTCGACCTGCATATAGACAGCTTCTCCTGTGGATTTGTTGAAGAAGAAGAACCAGAGAGGCTTAAAATACGGTCGAAGGACTCGAAGAAGATTGCCATCGCCTTCATTTGCTCCCGTTTCCGTCATGATGCCCTTCAAGGCTCGCTGGGTTGTCTGGTCTCCTATCTGAGCGTAGCCTGCATCGGTCAGCACTAAGATGTTGCTGTCGCCTTTCTCGAACTTTAGCTGATCCATGGCCGCTTTGGCAGCCTTGGATCCCAACTCCTCCATGATCGTGCTCTCTGCCAGCGCCACTCCGGGCATTATCGCCAAAATAAGCGCCAGAACAAACTTTTTCTCTTTTATATTCATTTCGGTTCATCTCACCATAATTTATTCTACGAACTTCTTTTTAACACAGGGTTTGGTTTCGATCTTCTCATTTATGAATTTTTCTATAAAAAATAACACCAAGTAACTATCGTTATTGCCCCCTTGGATAAAACCACGTCAAATCATCGCTTCATTTCAATGGCTGCAGATGGCCTGAGAAGAAAAAGGGAGATCTCTTGCTTACGATTATATTATTTACTTCGTTTCTTCATCGCCTCCACGAATGCCAGGAACGGAGGCGACGGCCTGCCAGGCCGGGACTTCATCTCCGGGTGGAACTGCGATCCAAAGAAAAATGGATGTTCTGGTATCTCACATATCTCCATCAGGTCGCCGTTGGTGCCAGAAAACAGCATGCCCTTCTCTTCGATGGGCTTGACATAGGCGGGATTGACCTCGTAGCGGTGCCGGTGCCTCTCGACGATCTCCAAGGTCCCGTAAATCTTGTGCGCCAGGCTGCCCTCTTTCAGGTGCGCAGGATAGTTGCCCAGCCTCATAGTCGCTCCCATGTTCCTGATCTTCTCCTGCTCAGGCAGGATGGCTATGACTGGGTGAGGCGTGGCCCCGAACTCCGTGCTGCTGGCGCCTTCCAGGCCACAGACGTTGCGGGCAAACTCGATCACTGCCAGTTGCATTCCAAAGCATATTCCAAGGTACGGAACCTTCATCTCTCGGGCGTACTGCACTGCCTTGATCTTTCCCTCCGTGCCCCGCGAGCCAAATCCACCCGGCACAAGGATGCCGTCGACGTCCCGCAAGATGAGGTCTGCTGAGCCGCGCTCCAGCTCCTCGGCATCTACCCACACGATCTCCGGCCGGACACCTGCCTCAATTCCAGCATGCTTCAGGGATTCACGAATGGAGAGGTATGCATCCTCCATTGGGTCCGCACACTGCGAGCCCACTGTGTACTTGCCGACGATCGCCACCTTGACCGCCCTCTGACAGGCGTCCATCTTCTTCACGAACTCGTCCCAGTCCTTGCGCTCCTCCAGAGGAAAGAGACGCATGGCCTTCATCAGATACCTGGCAAGGCCCTCCGCCTCCATCTGCAAAGGCACCTTGTAAATGTCGTCCGCATTGTGGGCGCTGATGACCGCTTCCACGGGAACATCACAGAACTGGGCGATCTTATGCTTCGTCTCCGCCAGCAGTGGCCGCTCGCAGCGTACTACGATCATGTCCGGCTGCAGCCCAAGCTCTCGCATCACCTTGACGCTGTGCTGTGTGGGCTTCGTCTTCTGCTCGCCATCCATGGTCGATGGAGCCAAAGTAACGTGCACGAAAAAGATATTCCCTGATTCCTCATACTTGAGCTGCCGCATGGCCTCTAGGAATGGCATGGACTCGATGTCACCCACAGTCCCTCCCACCTCAATGAGGCAGATCTCACATCCGCCGTCCCTCGATTCCTGACGAATGCGCCTCTTTATCTCCTCTGTGATGTGCGGAATGATCTGCACAGTCTTGCCCAGGTACTCGCCTCGCCTCTCCTTCTCAATTACAGTGCTGTAAACCTTACCGGTGGTGATGTTGTGGTCCCGCGTGAGCTCAACGTCCAGGAACCGCTCGTAGTTCCCAAGGTCCAGGTCCACCTCGCCTCCATCCTTGAGGACGAAGACCTCTCCATGCTGGAATGGACTCATGAGACCTGCATCGATGTTGATGTAGGGATCTATTTTGATGGCCGTTACCTTATAACCCCTGTTCATGAGCAGTCTGCCTATGGATGCTGCAGTAATGCCCTTCCCAAGGCCGCTCATAACCCCGCCTGTGACCACGATGTACCTCATATTCACGCCTTCAGGAGCGTTGCCGCTCCGTATATGATAAGGGTGACGATCAAGATGGAAGACGCCAGGGCTCCCAGAAACTCAGGAATGCTCTCGGTGACGAATGTCAGGCTCAAGACTATGACCAGGGACGAGAAAATAATCATCGGAATTACCTTTAAGGCGCCCAGTTCTTCAGGATTGACAAACAATCCGCCTGAATCCTCATCATCTGTGAAGTCCTCTTCTGCTTCATTCATAGTCGATTGGCTCTCGTCCTGGACTGATGAATATGCAACTCGTTCCTTAAAGCGCCTCTGCCCTTCCACAAAGCCATCTCTAGGAGAATTTTGCGAGCTTTGTGGGTTGTCATCATACAGCTCTACATTTGTATTTTCGTCCTGATCTTTGGGACGGGTTGCAGACTTGTACCGCTGAAGGTCGCAGTCCTTGGAGAAGACGATGCGTCTTGGTTCATTCGCCTCATCATCCGCATTATCCTCTAAATCATCATCCAAGTCCTCGACATCTCTACCTCCCCATCCTTCTGCTTCTGTAGTTTCCAAGTCATCCAGGTCTTCTTCCATCTGCACCTCGGGGTCTTGCAGATCGTCGCCAGGATCCTCCGAGTCACGCAAAAGAGTTATAGGCACACGACTTTCGCCTTCTTTGCTGGTCAAAAGAATCTCACCATCCAGCCGATCCAAATTTAGGGGCATCCTGGCTATAACTGGTATCGTCTCCTCCAAAACGACATAATGATCGGGCCTCCTCAAGCGTACGGCCTTGATTACAGGATCGCTTGCCACCAGGGAGACGTTGGTAGGCTCGCCGTGATTGACGACCTTGAGGTTGAAGATGGTCTCTTCGCCCGGCAGGAGACGAAGTACGATCGGCCCTGTCTCCATGGAGCCATCATTAATGTGAACAACCCGGTCCAATCTCAATCCCCACAACGAGGATATAACATAATATTGTATAAATATTTCGCCTGTAAAGCCTCGATGGAAGACCCCTTCGTAGGGCTTTCGCAGCCATTGGTGCCCTGGCTAGTTCCTCAAGTCTGGCGGGAGCATGTTTGGAATTCCGTCCTCGATGGGGTAGCATTCCTTGCAGGCCTGACAGCAAAGCTTACCAGTCACGATTTCTTTTTCATTCTCCTCAAAGACCTCAAGGGACAGGTCTCCCTTGCATAGCGGACAGGCCAGAATGTCAAGAAGATCACGTTTCATCGGCCTGAAGATCTATTGCTAGAATATTAAATCTTTGCACGAGACGATATGAGGATTGATAGGCCGATGACCATTCAGATGATGCCCATCTCTGTAAGCCTATCAGGCAGATATTTCCTGGTCACAAAGTCCAGGCCCTTGCCTGCGAAAGCCTGCTGCTCTGCCTTCTTCTTGAGATCCATCTGCAGCCTGATCTGCTTTTCCCAGTAGGGTGTATTGAATCTTGGGTCTGAAAGCTCGCTTCTCAGGGCTTGTATATCCTGATCTGTAAGCTTGTCAGTGGACAGGTTATACTCCACGATGTCGCTTGGCTGAACGCCTAAGAACCGCGCCGAGGGCGTGACCAGATGCTCGGAGAGATGAGCGCTCTTGATGGCCCCGTAGGCAATGCTGGCGAAGATGCGATAGGACCAGGGATCGCCATCAGTGAACACTACGACTGGCAATTTCAACTCAGAGTTCAGCTTCTTTATGATGCGGCGTGTGGAACGTGCTGGTTGTCCCTTGATATGCACCAGTATGGCGCCGAACTCCTCATCGAAACCGTTCTCGATCAGCCGTGCGTACATTCCACCCGTCTCGATGGCCATGACCATTTTCGCATCGTGGCTCAGGAACTGGATGTTATCCACATTGAATGGAATCTGGTAGCCTGCCTCGCCCACATCCTCCTGGCAGTGCATCTCCCGCTCGCCGCGCCTTGTCTGCTCCCTGAGGCGCAGCGGCCCGAAGACCGCCGCCCCGTCCTCCTCAGGCCGGATGTGGAAGTCCTCGCGCTGCAAGGCCGTCACGATCTCCAGATCCTCGATCAGCCTGTCGCTCTCTGCCTGCTCATGGAACTTTGCGATGTCCCAGTTCTCGGAGATGTAATAGATCTCCCTCAGGGTTGAGCCGCGGTTGTTCTTCAAATGCTCCTTGATTAGCAGCTCCGACAGATAGACAGTCTTGAGCAAGGTCTTGGCACCGCGCACGGTTTTCACGCTGCGCCTCGTCTCCTGATCTCCATAGACCCAGACATCGTCCTTAGTGCTGTATTCGATATTGCCCTTCGTCCGAGAAGGCAGGGAGATGTGAGGCACAATGCCTTCCTGGAACTGATTATAAAGGTCGCTGGCCAGGTCCAACAGCTTCTTCTGAGTTATCTTGGTTTTTTCCATTGCTAGATCACCCTGGCCCCCGTGACGATCTCCGCCTCCAGCCCCTCGACCACAGGATCTCCAAAAGTGGCCCCGTCCGAGCGAACGCTGTAGCAGAGGGTTGCGCCTTCGCCCGGCCCCAAAGAGAGCTTCCAGTGGTAGTCATAGACGTCACCCATGGGAACGACCTTGGCAGCCGGAGAGACGGAGACTGCTTCCTGCCTCAGCACCTCATGCAACTTGAAGGATCTCGTCAGATCGCTGTGATTTTTTATCTCGATCTTGACGGCAGAAAGGCCATTTTGCATCTCTACATGTCGAAACACAAGAAGGTTGCCCATTATCTTGGCCACCACTGGGCCGATGTCCGGTTCATCTTTTTCCAGGATATCCGAGAGCTTCTTGGCAATTCTGGGTAGGATCTTTCTTATGATCTCCTCCTTCTCCCGGCGCTCAGAGAGCATGCTCTGCCTGCTAAGCTAGCGGCGCAGCTTCCTTGCTACATCTTTCAGTCCCAGATCTATCTCTGCCAGAATTTCGGGCACGTCTGCCACAGCATCCTTGCTCTCTGATGTGAATGGAATATTTGTCGAGGCGATATGCACAAGTAGCACCGCCGGACCGACGGGGACGCCTGAGCCTGTGGGCTGACCGAGAGAATAGTTCTTCCAAGAGACGCTCTCAACAGCGTGAGTGATTGCACATGCTCCCTGCTGGTAGACTAAAGGAACGCGATTGGCAAATCTGAGGATCTCCACACGGCCCTCCTTCTCCAGCTCTCCGCCAAATCCAAGGCCCACCTCAACCAAGAAGGGATTGCCTGAGTAAACTGAGACGGGCCTGACTGTTGTGGCTATGAAGTCCAGGCTGAACTCCTTCTCCAGGCCCGCCTTGATCAGGTCCTCTCCAATTGGAGACAAGCAGTCTACCGGTGGAGACTTCACCCTGATCTGTTTGAAGGCCGCCAAAAGGCGTTTCGCCTCATCGTGGTTCAAGTCTGCAGGAGGCCGCTCAGGGTCTAGGTCCGCCAAATTGCATAGCTCCTGGGCTGATATCGTGCCAATGCTGGAGAATGTCTCCCTCAAGAAGACGCGCAGCTTCTTCTTGTCAGTGTACCTGAGGAGCTTGATCAGCTCGCCAAGCTCAATTCCTGCGGGATGGGGTTGAATTGCATAGGCCCTCTTGGGCAAGACCTCTGTAGCCCTCTCGAAGACCTCGACGTTGCCTTCCGGCTCCACCAGGGTTATGCGAGCATGCGGGTTGACTATGGCAGCGCTCTTCAGTGAGCCGAAGACAGACTGGCGACGGCTTCGAACATAAGAGCCCTCCATCTCCATCTCCACTCTAGTGCCTCGAGGCCGCTCCCAGTCCACATCTTCTGCCTTGAGTATCTCGGGCTCGTTCTTCATTGTATTTATCATGAGCTCGCAATAATGGGCAGGCCTGCCAGGACCGATCTTGGAGATCACTTTGGTAGGCTTGCCGCTTGTAAGCTGTGAATAAAGCACAGCCGCAGAGATCCCGATGCCCTGCTGGCCGCGGCTCTGGCGTAACGTGTGAAAACGCGAGCCGTAAAGCAACTTAGCAAAAACTCTTGGAATCTCATCGGAGACGATGCCAGGTCCGTTGTCCTCTACTATGACCTGATAATAATCGCCGTTGCGTTTTACCTGCACGAAGATATCCGGCAGTATTCCGGCATCCTCGCAGGCGTCCAGGGAATTGTCCACTGCCTCTTTCACGCAGGTAATGAGGGCGCGAGGTGCCGAGTCGAACCCAAGTATCTGCCGGTTTTTCTCAAAAAATTCGGCTACAGAGATGGCCTTTTGCTGCTTGGCCAGCTCCTCGGCAATTTCCATAGCTAAAGGAAAAAGAGGGCTAGAGCTCGGCCCCGACCACAGTCTGGGTGGCAGTGACGTTGTCTATCTCACGAATGACATCCACGAGCTTGTTCAGCATGCTCAGACCCTCTACCTCGATTATGACCACGAAGTCGAATTCGCCGAATACATGGTAGACGTCTTTGATGCCATCGATATCCTGCAAAGCATTGTAGACAGTCTTCTCCTGTCCTGGGACCACCTTCACCATCGTTACTCCAATTACCATGTTATATCACCCATGTTACAGAGCTTCAGCACATTATATAAAACTTTTCAGCTCTTTCTGCCTATATGGTAGGTCTCCACCTCTTCGTCGCCCCCTTGCTCGGGCCAGCCATTCAAAGACTCACTTTTTTTGGACCTGGGTCTCTTTGCAACAGGCCTCTCGGCCTCTTGAAGCTGCTTGATCTTGGCCTCAGGCTTGACTGCGCTCTCTGTCGCCACTTCTGTGCTGCTCTCGGCCAAGTCAGCTCTCAAAGATGAGAGGGCGCGAATTACCATTTGCTTGTAGTGCTCAATGTCAGTGTGATAATGCTCCATGGCCCTCTGTGCATCCTGGACCGGTGAGGATGATGAAACCCTGTCAGCGGTATCAAAGTCAATGCTGACCGAAACGGGCTTGACGCTCTTCAAGACCTGCAGCCGCTCTGATGTACGCCTGGCTGTGTCCATGATCCACTGATCTCTGGTAGCCTTATCCACCTGTTGAATGGACTCGGCGCGCAGGGAGATGATGATGTTACCATCTTCAGTCTGATAGAGATTGGGCTTGCCCACCACTGCTACATAGGCCGGAGCCTCGATGTTGGCCAGGATCTGTGCAGCCTCTGGTTGATACTGACCGGCGTAGATCAGGATGCTGCCAGTAGGATCGACCACTCTGCCTCGCCAGTACTCAGTGTCACCGCCTATGTCGTCCTTCTCGGTTAAAGTGCCGACAAAGAAGACGCGGTTGCATTTTGCCCCGGTTGGCGTAAGCAGGTACTGAGGAGCATACTGGTGCTGATCCTCTCCGTCTCGGAAAGAGTAGTTGGAGCTCTTCAGCTCCTCGGCGAAGATCCGGCGCGCTACCTCACGAGAAAATCCCGCCATCATCACACCCCCATCGAGCCAATCAGCTCATCAACCTTGTCTGCAGTCACCGGCGATGCCTCATTTATCGTCTCAACCAGAAGATAGCGATCGACCCTCGGCCCAGTGACGCTGAAGTATCTGCCCACCAGCTTGCTCTCGATCAAACCGCGCACCACCTCGTGATCGAGCGCTTCCATAGCCATCCGTCTGGCTTCATCCAGCGTGAGCCCAACCAAGCGCTCCGTGGTCTCACGGTTGATCAGCACATCCTGCACGTGACTGCCATCGTCGATGACAGCTTTTATGCGCAGATCGTAGGTGCCTTCCACCTTTCCATGCTCGCTGCAGATGCCCTTGGCCAACGAACGCTTACAAGCGGGACATCGCTTGATCAGGCCTGAGCCCTTCTGCACATCTACCAGGGCACCAGCGAACTCCACCGCTTGTGATCCCACCTCAATATCGATATCCAGCGGCTCAATTTTGCTTGTGCGGTTTAACTTTACGCTAAACCTTCCCTGAAACTCGTCCGTGACCACATTTTTCAGATGGTAGCTCTTGCCCTCCTCCAGATTTGGCAGGTCAGCCTTGGTCCACTTCACGAACTTGATGGAACCGGTATCGTCTCCAATCAAACCCGATTGAGAGATGGCATCGCTGTTCGTCTCCCAGAGCTGTGTCACCTTTACAGTCAGATCTATCCATCGGCCTGGCTCATCGATCTCCACGACTTTGAGATGTTCCACCGGTCTTATGCTGGGCTTTGCCTCGACTTCGTTTTCCAGAGCCTGGATCTGGCTGGCTCGGTTCAGCTTTACATTGAACCTGCCTTGAAACTCATCGGTGACCGCATTCTTCAGAAGATAGCTCTTGCCAAGCTCCAGATCTGGCAGGCCTGACTTTGCCCACTTCACGAACCTTATGGATCCTGAGTCGTCGCCCAAGAGGCCAGTTTGAGAGATGGCTTGCGTTGCGGGTTCCCAAAGGTCCAGAACCTTTACCTCCAGATCTATCCACTTGCCTGGCCCGTTGATCTCAGAGACCTTGACCATAACAGAACCTGGCCTGGAAAAGGGCATTGCTCCATGCTCCTTCAGAAAATAATTCAAAACCGATCTGCGCGCCTCGCCATCCGGCACGCGGAATTCTTCGATGAGCTTCTTTAGGCGAGACTCGATCTCTTCGCTTGGGACATCTATCTTTTGATCCCTGAGGCGAGAGGATATCTGATCCACCAGTTCTTTCATGACATTCTGCCCCCTAATTTTTATTGAGAGGTGACTTCAACTTGGCTGAGATACTATTTAAAGGAGAGCTGTGCGGGGCGAAAGTAATCTATGCCAGGCAGTCATGGAAAGACAGCTGATGCAGATCGCTGCGTGGTTTGGAAAAATTGATCAGGAGACGGGTTCCTTCCTCCCAGCAGGAGATACCGGTGCGATGGTCGAGGCGCTACTATGTCAGGAGATACATGCAGCGTGCCCTGCCCAGCAGCCCGATTTGCGCGCTATGGCGAAGGGTTGCGGATTTGTGGCTGGCGATCGCGAATACAACTTTCTCCTGAAGGAGGTGGCCATGGAGAAGGTCCGCCGCCAGCTCAAACTACTGGTTACAGCTGAGCAGGACCTGCTTCAGGCTGTGGAGGCCCTTGATGACCTCAGCAGGGTCGTGAACCTGCTGGACGAACGGCTCTACGAGTGGTCCCGCCTGCGCCGGCAGGAGATCGTGCACGGGAAAGATCTGGCAGAAGCCCTATCACATGACTCTGTCACAGGCGAGCTGGCAAGAACCATTCTTAGCCTCAGAAGGTCACATACCGCAATGGAATCTGAGGTGAGCAATACAGTGCAAAGCATTGCCCCCAATCTCTCCAGCCTGGCAGGCCCAATTCTGGCTGCAAGGCTCATCTCCAGATCAGGCGGCTTAAGAGTGCTGGCTGAGATGCCCTCCAGCCGCATTCAGCTCATCGGCGCTGAGAAGTCGCTTTTCAAGCATCTGCATGGCCATGCCCCTTCGCCCAAGCATGGCATCATCTACCGCCATCCGGCAGTGATCGGTGTCCCAAAGAGGCTCAGAGGCAAGGCGGCCAGGGCTCTGGCTGGAAAGCTGGCGATCGCCGCCAGGTTGGACTACTACGGCTCCGGGCTTTTGCCTGACCTGAAGGCTGCTTTGGATAGGCGCCTGGCGGAGATAGGCCGCAGTAAAAGGAGAGCTCCGCAGACGAAGAGCTGGGGATCAGATTTATATTCAAAAGCGCCTTCATACGACCGCAAGGGTTGAGGTGTGCAGATGAGATGGTTGCTTGGATTGCTGTTGGTTTCGGCACTATGTATTGCTGGCACAACATTTTTTGCCTTTACAGCTCATGGGACACCAGTAAACCTCACCGAGCATTCCTGGATTTATAGCTCAGGATTCATGACAGACCAGAGGATCTACCAGACCGAGTCGGGCTACCATGGACAGAAGGCTGTGACGGGAACGCGTGGAAGTGGCGTAGTCTCTCGAACCATTGATGCTCAGGTTTTCGGCGGCTATGGAGATGGCACTGATGACATGTATCTCAATGAATGGGGCGTTTATCAATCTCGGTCATATACCCAGCCACTTACACAAAGCGATCTTAAAAATGCCCTGTGCGTTAAGAATTACGAGGTCGGATCGGTCTACTCAGAGAGCTACTCAGACCTGAAGGATCTCATCAAGGATACGACAATTAAGCAGGATGACAACGTCTCTGTGTACGATGTCCATTCCGAAGTCCAGGGCACGGCCAAAGTCGGAGCAATAGTTCGAGGCGGACCGGGTGGGATCACAGCCTACAGTATGAGCGGAACCTATATGGGATACACAAATATGAGAAATAATATCGAGACAGGAAATGCCTCGATACTGACTTTGCCATGTCCCTGAAATTGCAGTCCTTCACACCAGTGGACGAGGCTGTTTCTTCTCAGGCAGGACCGGCAGCTGCATTGTATTGATTAGCAGCGGCTGATCCACTGCTTTGGCCCGCTCCACCAGCAGTTCCTTGCCCCATTGGGTCAGGCCAAACAAGGGCACAGCCGTGCCCACCTGTACCAGAGGCTTGACCTGTTCTCGGATGTGCTTGGAGGCGCAACCCGTCACGATGTCCGCCACGGCCAAGAGCCTTTCAGCGTC
The DNA here is from genome assembly GCA_012798025.1 of Methanothrix sp. Taxonomy (GTDB): domain Archaea; phylum Halobacteriota; class Methanosarcinia; order Methanotrichales; family Methanotrichaceae; genus Methanothrix. The sequence goes on from JAAZNX010000026.1 coordinate 14,058, forward strand.
CTCAGAGCTTATGCCCGTGAGGTGAACCCCGATTATCATTATCCGTATCCCAGCCGCAGTTTCCAGCTCACGAAGTTTCTCTGCCGCTTCTGCGTCTGCTACGGTGACTGCAAACCTCTTATAGCCATTGGACGCCGCCCAAATTGCTCCTTTTACTTGGTCGATCTTAGCATCTTGAGCTGAGAGCACATGTCCACCCCTGGCCTCGATTCCTTCCTGCACTTCCAAGATCGGGTCTGTCTTCGTCAATCCTGATATCCAGCCGCCCATGCCTTGCACGAGATTTGGATTGGATGTTATGACAGTCCCAGCGCCATCGCATACTGTGACTGCAGCATCGATTATGTCCTTCTCAAGTCCTGTCATCATCGACTCAGAAGCCCCAAAGCCTACAAATGTCCCCATCTCCAGCCTGCGCCTTGGCGAGAACATGCCGTGCTCCTTTATTCTAAACTCCATATTCGCTGCAGCTGCCTGTGATGTCACCTTTTTGATTCCTCTGACTTTGTCAAAGAGAGGACACCATTCGATCAATGGTTCGCTTGCTTCCTGCACCATCTCATTCTCGACCTTGACTTTGGATCTGCCCAGAAGTTCCATGATGTGCATTTAAGCCTCCAAAATAGGCATGTCTGTAGCCCCTTGTCTTTGCATCTACGCTTCGATCATATATAACTCATACCCCTCTCCCCGAACCCCTTTTTAGAAATTAGGAATTAATGGGCATTTTGGGATTTAGCTCTAAATGCATAATTTTATTGTGGATCAAGTTATTGGGAACTTTTTAATTAGTAATTAGCGTGCTAATAGAAAGATTTA